>JAUNKU010000015.1:10515-19847 GCA_030532645.1 Neisseria sp.
GCCTCGGCGCGGATTACCGCTTCTATGTCAGCGATATTCCGCTGCGTTTCCAAACCATCGGCGAGCGCTTCCTCGGCCGCAGTCTGCACCAGATTGAAATGGTGTCGCTGGGGTGATGCCGACTCCGGAAGGCCGTCTGAAAAACATCTGGCCGTCATACTCGGGTCAAGCCCGAGTATGACGAAGTAGTTGGAATGAACTTTGTAACTTGGGTTGAAGCAAAGTAGAAAGTAGGTTGGGTTGAAGCAAAGCATAAACCCAACAAACTGCTTCCGGATCGGCTGAGAATGTTGGGTTTGCGCTTTGCTCCTATATATTTTCAGACGGCCTCTCGCTGTTTCATAAACCATCCGGAACCGTCATACTCGGGCTAAATCCGAGTATGGCAAAGAGTCAAGTAAGGCAGGTGTCGTTTCTCCCAAAGCTCTGCTTTGTTTTCAGACGGCCTTTTGCCGCAAAAATGCTACAATCGCCGCTTTTTATCCGTAAAAATGATGAATTTCGAACATATTTGGCAGATTTTCCACCACGATACTTGGGCGCAGCTCGGTGAGTTGGCGGAATTTCTGATTTGGCGAGCTTTGGCCGCGCTGGCCGTATTTTTTATCGGCAAATGGTTCAGCGGCATCTTAGTACGGCTGCTGCGCCGCGCGATGCATAAAGCCAAATTGGACGAAACCTTAATCAGCTTTGTCGTCAATGTCGCCCACATCGGCTTGCTGGTGTTGGTGATTATGAGCGCACTCGGCCAGCTCGGCGTACCGACCACATCAGCCGCTGCTTTGGTCGGCGGAGCCGGTTTGGCGGTCGGCCTTTCGCTGAAAGACCAGCTGGCCAACTTTGCCGCAGGCGTGCTGATTATCCTGTTCCGCCCGTTTAAAGTGGGCGATTACATCAAAGTCGGCGGCTTCGAAGGCTTTGTGCGCGAAATCGAAATCGTGCAAACTTCGCTGGAAACCTATGCCAATGAAGAAGTCATCGTGCCCAACGGCGTGATTATGGGCAACAGCATCGTCAACAAATCCTCGCTGCCGCTGTGGCGCGCGCAAGTTGTGGTCGGCGTGGACAGCAGCAGCGATATTCAGACGGCCAAACAAGCCGTTTTGCAGGCCGCGCTCGACCATCCGAAAAACGCACAAAGCCAAAAAGCCGCCAGCGTACAAGTAACCGCGCTGAGCGCCGGCTCGGCCGAACTGACCTTGTGGGCATGGACCGATGAAGCCGATTGGTGGGCTTTCCAATGCGATTTGAACGAACGCGTATTGGCCAATCTCAATAAAGCAGGCATCAAACAGGCTTGATGATTGGTAAGCCGAGCCACCGCCAACGTCCCTTCCCTTTAAGGGAAAGGGTTAGGGAGAGAGTAAAATGCCAAACTTGCTACTTATCGCAGAAAAGAGGATAAACTAGCCAATCTGCGGTTTGGCTTCTCTCAACCCATTCCGGCAGCCATTCCAATTCAAATGAAAAATCAGTTGTATTTTCCCAAACCAATAACACGCAGCCGTTACCCTGAAAATACAAAAAGGCCGTCTGAAACCCAAGTTTTCAGACGGCCTTTACCGTTAAATCAACTCATAAATCAACTCAAAACAGACATCAGAAACTGCCGCGCAGTCCCACATTCACCCCTTTGAGCGTTTGCCCGTCGGCCGAGCGACCGATGTACGGCAGAACGTGCGCGTTTACCGCAGGTGAGAAGCGGTAGCCCAAACCGGCGGCAACCGTACCGCGCGCCTTATTCTGTTTGTAGGAGTAACGAACCGTTTCAGTGCCGAGCGTTTCATTCATAAACTCAGCCGTATAAACCGGCGCTTTCGCATTAACCGAATAAGCCGCATCGGCACGCAGCAGCGCATTCAGATTGCCCGCCAACGGCAGCTCCGCATCCGCACCGAGCAGCAGCGCCGTATCGCGGTAGCGGAAATCACCGTAAGTAACCGGAAAATCCGCGCCCGTTTCAGTATAACCGTTGCGCGTCAGACGGCTGTGTTCCGCACCGGCATACCAGCCGAAACGTTTGTCCGAATCACGTTTAAATTCCTGACCGGCAGTCAGACGGAACGAAACACCTTTCATCTTGCTTCCGCCCTCAGCCGCTTCCGTATTGTCCAACTCATAAGTCGGGCGCACCGAATGCAGACGGTAGCTGTTCCACGCTGCACTCGGGCGGACAAACCAGGCACTGCCGTTTTCAGACGGCATCCGCCACTGAGCCGACACGCCGGCCGACTGGCCGTTTTCATTGCGGTACAAATCAGGCGTACGGCGGTTCAGCGAACGGTCGAGGCTGAAAGCCGCCGAGAAATTGTCGCTGAACGCATAACCGAACGAACCGCCGACAGCCGTATCGCGCTGCTTGCCGAGTACCGAATAATCCGCTTCCGCACGGTAGCAGAATTGGCCTTTCTGCTCCGGCAGACAAGTGTTGTGGACGCGTTGCAGGGCATTGCGCTGCATTTGGGCAGCGGCGAGCGTTTCGCGGCCGAGACGGTGGAGGACGGCGCGGGTGTTGGCGACGTCCACACCTTTACCGGCAATCGGTTTGCCCGGATTCACCGGCGGTACGACAGGCGGCGTTACCGGCGGTTCAGGCTCGGGCTTAGGTTCCGGCTGCGGAGTCGGTTCAGGGGTAGGCTGAGGTGTCGGCTCCGGTTTGGGTTCAGGTTTAGGAGTTGGTTCAGGTTTTGGTTCAGGCTCGGCGGTTTGGTCGTAGCGGATACGCCAAATCGTAGCACGTCCCCGCGTGTCGTCGGCGTCGGCAATGCCGGCAACAACTGTACCGTCTGCGCTGACGGAGAATGCTTCGGAAATGCCCGAATTATCGCTGCGCAGCGTACCTAAATCCAATTTGTCCTGCCAGTTGTTGCCCGACCACAAAGTGGCACGCTCTTCATACTTATCGCTGGCTGCCAGACCGACAGCTACTTTGCCGTCCTGACTCATACTGCGTGCGAGCGATTCGCCTGAATTGTCGGTTTTCAACGTGCCTAAATCGGTTTTGTTCTGCCAATTTTCACCGTGCCAAATCACGGCGCGGCTTTCGTGTTGGTCATTATCAGCTTCGCCCGTAACGAATTTGCCGTTATCGGTCATAAAGAGTGCGGCAGAGTTGCCGCTGTTGTCTTTTGCCAATGTGCCTAAGTCGGTTATCTTTTCCCAGTTGTTGCCCGACCAAACCACCGCGCGGTCGTAGGTATTGTTTTTTGAATCGGCGGCATAGCCGAGCGCCGTTTTGCCGTCTTGGCTGAGGAAAATGACTTCTGAATGGCCTTTATTGTCTTCGCGCAGAGTGGGCAGACGGGTTAAGGTTTGCCAGTTGTCGCCCGACCAGATTGCCGCCCAATTTTGGGGATCCGGTTCATAAGGGCGAATCAGGCCGCCGGCAATTTTCCCGTCACCGCTGAGAGCAAAAACTTCGCCGTCATGGGTATGGATAGGCGTATCCGGATTGTGTGATGTATAAACTACACTTTCAGACGGCAGGCGGGTAAGTGTTTGGAAATTTTCGCCAGACCAGATGACGGGGAGGTCATGAACCCGGCCGCTGCCGGAAGCAGGGGGAATAGTGCTGTAACCGCCCACTACTTTTTTATCACGGCTGATGATATTGGCTTCACCGGAAGGGTGTTTACTTTCCAGTGAAGGCAGGAGGATACGGTTGGTAAAGCTTGCGCCTTGCCAAAGCGTGGCCTTGACGGACGATTTGTCATCAAGGTAACTGTGCCCCGTTGCGATTGTGCCGTCCGAGGAAATATGGAATGCATCCGAGTAGGAAACCGGATAATCTTTGGCCAAGTCGTACACATTCGTAATTTCCGGTGCGGCAAAAGCAGGCGCGGCGAAAGCGGAGGCGAGCAGGAGGCTTAGGGTTTTGCGTTTATTGTGCGGCAACATAGTTTCTCCTTGGTTTCGGTGATGACGGCGCAGGCCGTCTGAAAAAGTATTTTTAAACTGTTTCGTCATACTCGGGCTTGCCCCGAGTATCTGTCCGTCTGATTTACAGGAAACTTTCGGAACATCAAACGGGGGAGATGCCCGGAGCAAGCCTGAGTATGACGGTTTGCGATGGTTTTAGGGTTATTCAGCGGTTATCTGTCTGGTTTTGTACCGCATTTTTATTCCGGCAACGTTTTCCGCTGCGTTCTTACACAACAGGCCGTCTGAAAAATACACGTTTAAAAAACGGCGCATTTTCAGACGGCCTGGTTTGTCAGTGCAGATGGCTTTGTCCGCTCATTTCGCGTTCCCATTGCAAACGGTAGCCCGTCAGTTCGGCGTGTTGCGGCAGGGTGATGCCTTGTTGGAAGGCGGCGTCGAGCAGGTCGCCGAGTAATTCGACGGGTTCGATTTCGAGGCCGTAAAGCTGCGGGTCGAAGTCGAGACCGGCGAGGGCGGCTTCTTGATCCATTCCGATCAACCAGTGTTCCATAAAGATATCGAGGGGTACGGCTTCGGCTTCGTAGTCGGCCCATTCTTCGGCGCGGCAGGCTTCGGCGGCGGCTTGTTCTTGCCAGAAGCAGTACACGGGTACGGGTTCGCCGCGCTCGTCGTCATAATGGGCGGACGGGCATTCGGCGATTTCGTCTTCTTCAATCAGGCTGAGGGTATAGACGGTACGCGTGGCGATGAGGGTGCGGACGAAGCGGTTGTAGGCTTCGTCTTCGGGGTGGGGGAACATTATTCTTCCTCTTCTGTACTGTCGCTGCGATGGGTTTCGCCGCTCATTACGGCTTTGATTTCCTGATACAGGGCGCGGAAGTTTTTCGGCGGTTTGTTCTGCTCTTTTTCTTTGCGGATATTGCGGATCAGGGTACGCAATACGCCGGCATCGGCGTGTGGATGCTCGGCGATAAAGGCGGTCAGTGCGGTATCGTCGGCAATCAGGCGTTCGCGTGCTTGTTCGACGCGTTGCAAAAAGGCGTTGTGCGCGGTGTTTTCGCCTTTGAGTTTAGCGAGAAAATCGCGAATCGGCGCGGGGTCGATGTCGCGCATCAGGCGGCCGATGTATTGGGTTTGCCGTTTGGTTGCGCCGTTGGAGGTGATTTTTTTATACTCGCGCACGGCTTCGTGCAAATCTTCGGGCAGGCCGATTTTTTTCAGCGTTTCGTTCGACAGCTTGGTCAGCTCCATACCCAAGTCCTGCAATTCGTTCATACGCTTTTTCATTTGGGTTTTGCTTACCCATTCTTCGTTTTGTTCGGTCATTTTTCGTTACTCTTTTGTTAATCGGTGCATTTTATCACAGCTATGCGGGTAAACAGGCCGTCTGAAAACGGGTAGAATGCGGCGTTTGTCTGCTGCCGTTTTAGCTGCGCAGAAGTCTGCGGCTTTCAGACGGCCTTTTTCAGGAAAAAATATGTTTAACCATTCTCCCGACGAACTGAAAACCTTGTGCGCCCAAGCCCTCGATATTGCCAAACAAAAAGGGGCAACGGCGGCGGAAGCAGATTTGAGCGAATCGCTCGGCCAGAATGTGCAGGTGCGTTTGCAGCAAATCGAGCAAATCGAGCACCAGCAGGATAAATCGCTGGACGTAACCGTGTATCTCAACGGCAGCAAAGGCCGCGCCAGCACCGCCGATTTTTCACCTGCTGCGCTGGAAGCCACTGTGCAGGCGGCTTTGGATATTGCCAAATATACGGCGCAGGACGAATGTGCCGGTTTGGCCGATGCGGATTTGATGGCAACCGAGTTCGGCGATTTGGACAAATACCACGAATGGGATTTGCCCTCCGCTGGTGCGGTGGAAATCGCGCAACGTTGCGAAGCGGCGGCTTTGGCGGCGGACAAACGTATCCAAAATTCCGAAGGTGCGGACGTGCATACCGGCCATTATCAGTTTGTGTACGGCAACAGCCACGGCTTTTTGCAGCACCAGCAGGGAACGCGCCACAGCATTTCGTGCAGCGTGGTGGCCGCAGACGAGGGCGGAATGCAGCGCGATTATTGGTACGATTTGGCGCGTTCGCCGCAAGAATTGATGAGTCCCGAAGCCATCGGCCGAACCGCCGCCGAGCGGACGGTGCGGCGTTTGAACGGCCTCAGCGTGCCGACCGGCAGCTATCCCGTTTTATTTGATGCAACCGTTTCCGGCAGCCTGATCGGGCATATTGTCGGCGGTTTGAGCGGCGCATCGCTGTATCGCGAAAGCAGTTTCCTGCTGAACAGCTTGGGCAGAAAAATCCTGCCCGAATTTCTCAGCCTGCGCGAAGAGCCGCACATTCCGCGCGCGTGGAGCAGCACCTATTTCGATGCCGAAGGCGTGGCAACCCAACCGCGTTTTGTCATTGAAAACGGCATTGTGCAAGGCTATTTCCTTTCCTCATACAGCGCACGCAAACTCGGTATGCAAACCACGGCCAACGCCGGCGGCGCGCATAATCTGCTGCTGAACAGCACTTGCCCGAGCCAAGCCGATTTGCTCAAACAAATGGACACCGGCCTGCTGGTGACCGAACTGATGGGACAGGGCGTGAATATGCTCACCGGCGATTATTCGCGCGGCGCGGCCGGTTTCTGGGTCGAAAACGGTGTGATTCAGTATCCCGTAGAAGAAATCACCATTGCCGGCCGTTTGCAGGATATGCTGCTTGACATTGAAGGCGTAGCTGACGATGCACTGCGCCGTTCCTCGCATAAAGTCGGCTCGATTTTGGTGGGAAAAATGATGGTGGCGGGGGCTTAGTTTCCCGTTGGAATGAGAAAGGCCGTCTGAAAACCGAAGATGTGGTTTTCAGACGGCCAATGCTCAAATTTTTCTCCTTGTTATACTCGGGCTTGACCCGAGTATCTCCTCCATTTAAATGTTCTGAAAGTCAGTTGAAAATCCAACGGGCAGATACTCGGGTCAAGCCCGAGTATGGCGAAGCAGGCGGAAACCTAATAAAACCAAGCAGAAAATTGAAGCGATGTTGGGTTTCCACTTTGTTCCAACCCAACCTACGGTTGAGAAAATAAAAAAAGGTCGTCTGAAAACTGGAAAGCAAGTTTTCAGACGGCCTTTTGTTTCAAAAATTAAGCATCAATATTCTGTGCAATCAATGCATTATTTTCAATAAACGCGCGGCGCGGTTCGACTTCGTCGCCCATCAGGGTAACAAACACTTCGTCGGCGGCAATCGCGTCTTCGATGCGGACTTTCAGCAGGCGGCGGACTTTCGGATCCATTGTGGTTTCCCACAGCTGTTTTTTGTCCATCTCGCCGAGGCCTTTGTATCGCTGGATAGTGAGGCCTTTTTGTACGGTTTCCATCAGGAAATCAAGGGCTTCGGAGAAGCGGCTGACGGCTTGGATTTTGTCGCCTTTCACAATTTCCGCGCCTTCGCGTACGATGCCGTTGAGGGCTTCGGCGGTGTTCAGCAGGGTTTGGTAGGCTTTGCTGTCGAGGAATTTTCCGTCCAGATAGCTGACCATTTGGTTGCCGTACACTTGGCGCGTGATTTTAATGAAATGCTGGCTGCCGTCTTGCGAATCCACGCGTTGCAGGGCAACTTGGCTGTTGTCTGCCAACGGTTCAAGCAGGGCGATGGCGGCATCGGTACTTTCGGCGGTGGACAAATCCAAACGCTGCGGAATGGCGGCCAGCGCTTCCAAAACCACGCTGTCGATAACGCGGCCTTCTTGGCTGATAACGCTCTTGGCGGCCAGATAATGTTTGGCCAAGTTCAGCAAATCGCCGCCTTCATACACGCGGCCGTCTGAAATCAGGCGGGCTTTTTCGATGGCAAGGCTCAGCAGCCATTGGTCTTTTTCCGCATCGTCTTTCAGATAACGCTCCTGCTTGCCGTATTTGCCTTTGTAGAGCGGCGGTTGGGCGATATACACGTAGCCGCGCTCAATCAGTTCGGGCATTTGGCGGTAGAAGAAGGTGAGAAGCAGCGTGCGGATATGCGCGCCGTCCACGTCGGCATCGGTCATAATGATGATGCGGTGGTAGCGCAGTTTGTCGGGGTTGAACTCTTCTTTACCGATGCCTGCACCCAAAGCGGTAATCAGTGTGGCGACTTCTTGGCTGGCGAGCATTTTTTCAAAACGCGCTTTTTCCACGTTCAGGATTTTACCTTTCAGCGGCAAAATCGCTTGGAACTGGCTGTCGCGGCCGCCTTTGGCCGAACCGCCGGCAGAGTCGCCCTCCACCAGATAAAGCTCGGACAATGCAGGGTTTTTTTCGCGGCAGTCGGCCAGTTTGCCCGGCAAACCTGCGCCGCTCATCACGCTTTTACGCGTCATTTCGCGGGCTTTGCGTGCCGCTTCGCGCGCGCGCGCGGCTTCGACGATTTTGCCGGTGATGATTTTCGCGTCGGTCGGATTCTCTTCCAAAAAGTCGTGCAAAGCCTTGCCCAGCACTTCGTTGACAACGGGGCCGATTTCGCTGGAAACCAATTTGTCTTTGGTTTGCGAAGAGAATTTCGGATCGGGCAGTTTCACCGACAACACGCAGGTCAAACCTTCGCGCATATCGTCGCCGGAGGTATCGATTTTCGCTTTTTTGGCGATTTCGTTGGCTTCGATGTATTGGTTGATGGTGCGCGTCATCACTTGGCGCAGCGCGGTTAAGTGCGTGCCGCCGTCACGTTGTGGAATGTTGTTGGTGAAACACTGCACGCTTTCTTGGTAGCTTTCGTTCCACTGCATCGCGCATTCGACGGTCATGCCGTCTTTTTCACCGATGGCGTAGAACACTTTTTCGTGCAGCGGGCGTTTGCTGCCGGTGATGTATTTGACAAAGCCGGTGACGCCGCCGGATTCGGCGAAGTTTTCGTGCTTGCCGTCGCGCTTGTCGAAGAGCTCGATCTTCACGCCGTTATTGAGGAAAGACAGCTCGCGGATGCGCTTGGCCAAGATGTCGAATTTGTATTGCACGAGGCCGAAAGTTTCTTCGCTCGCTAGAAATTGCACGCGCGTGCCGTGTTTTTCAGACGGCACTTCGCCCACGACTTTCAACGGCTCAACCGTATCGCCGCGGCGGAATTCGACAAAATGCTCTTTGCCTTCGCGCCAGATGGTCAGTTTCAGCCAGTCGGACAGCGCATTGACCACGGAAACGCCCACGCCGTGCAGACCGCCGGATACTTTATAGTTGTTGTTGTCGAACTTGCCGCCCGCGTGCAGGATGGTCATGATGACTTCGGCGGCCGAGCGGCCTTCTTTCGGGTGGATGCCGGTCGGAATGCCGCGGCCGTTGTCTTCGATGGTGATGGATTCGTCAGCATTGATGGCGACGGTGATGTTGTCGCAATAACCGGCCAAGGCTTCGTCGATGGCGTTGTCCAACACCTCGAACACCATATGGTGCAGGCCGGAGCCGTCTTGGGTGTCGCCGATGTACA
>JAUNKU010000184.1 GCA_030532645.1 Neisseria sp.
AAAACAAAACGTTCAATAAAACGAAAACAAACAAGCAAAATCCTGCCCAATCCAATCCGCAGGCTTTTGCACCGTGAAAACACAAAAACGCGTCTTCCCAAGGCGCACAAACGAAAGGATATAAAATGCGTTGGCAAGGACGTCAGCAAAGTTCGAATGTAGAAGACCGCCGCGGACAAGGCGGCGGTGGCGGCGGACGCGGCCCGGTGGGCGGCATTCTCGGCCTGATTATCGTGCTGGTCGGCGCGTATTACGGCGTTGATTTGTCCGGCATTGTCGGCACGCCGTCACTCGGTTCTCCACAGGCGCAGCAATCTACGCTGGACAGCCAGCAGGAAGCCCAGCTGAACGAGCTGGCGCGCGTGGTGCTGGCCGATACGGAAACCACTTGGAGCGAGTATTTCGCTAAACACGGCGAGCGGTACAAACCGGCCAAAATGGTGCTCTACACCGGCGGTACGCAAACCGCCTGCGGTACCGGCCAAGCGGCGATGGGGCCGTTCTACTGCCCGGCCGACCAAAAAATCTATCTGGATTTGTCGTTCTACGAAGATATGCGCACTAAGCTCGGCGCAGCCGGTGATACCGCTTTCGGCTATGTGATTGCGCACGAAGTCGGCCACCACGTGCAAAATCTGCTCGGCACGCTGCCGAAAGTGCATCAGGCGCAGCAGCAATCCGGCTCCAAAGCGGCAGCCAATGCGCTTTCGGTGAAACTGGAATTGCAGGCCGACTGTTACGCCGGCATTTGGGCGAAATACGCGCAAAAAGAAAATCTGCTGGAAGCCGGTGACGTGGAAGAAGCGATTAAAGCCGCCGAATCAGTGGGCGACGACCGTTTGCAGCAACGCAGCCAAGGTTATGTCGTACACGACAGCTTCACGCACGGCTCGTCCGCCCAGCGTATGGCGTGGTTCCAACGCGGCTTCCAGAGCGGCGACCACAACCAGTGCAACACCTTTGCCGCCAATTAAAGGTTTAAGCTGAACGGCAGCCCTTTTGTTTCCCAAACAGAAACACTGTCTTTCAGCAAAACCGCTTTTTCTTCCGAACAGGAAACCTTATCATTACGCCCTGATTGTGTCGGAAGACCTTTATTCATCTGTTTTTCTATTCCATCTGCCGTCTGAAAACCGATAAGCACACCAGAGCCGAAGCATAATCGTTTTCAGACGGCCATTATTTCCGAAAGGACAGCTATGTCAGCCGTACAAACCCTGCAACAAGCCGCCGAAACACGCCGCTCTGTTTACGCATTGAACAAAAACCTGCCGGTTTCCAAAGAAGAAATCGCCAAAATCGTAGAGCACGCCATCAAACACACACCTTCTTCTTTCAACTCGCAATCCACCCGCTTGGTGGTTTTGTTCGGCGAAGAACACGAAAAACTGTGGGACATCGCCATCAACGAGCTGCGTAAAATCGTTCCGGCCGAAAACTTCGCGCCGACCGAAGCCAAACTGAACGCCTTCAAAGCCGCCGCAGGCAGCATCTTGTTCTTTGAAGATCAAAACGTTATCAAAGGCCTGCAAGACAGCTTCCCAGCCTACGCGGCCAACTTCCCGATTTGGGCGGACCACAGCGACGCAATGCACCAATACGCCTTGTGGACCACCTTCGCCGCCGCCGGCATCGGTGCCAACCTGCAACACTACAATCCGGTTATCGACGCCGAAGTAGCCGCCGCTTGGAACATTCCGGCCAACTGGACACTGCGCGCGCAACTGGTGTTCGGCGGTATCGAAGCCCCTGCAGGCGAAAAGTCCTATGCTCCTGTTGAAGAACGTTTGAAAATTTACGGTTTGTAATTTTTGAAACAGCAAAGGCCGTCTGAAAACAGCATTTCCGCTGATTTTCAGACGGCCTCAGTCTTTCAAACCACTTATTCGATATTCTGCACCTGCTCGCGCATCTGCTCAATCAACACTTTCAATTCC
>JAUNKU010000016.1 GCA_030532645.1 Neisseria sp.
GATTCCAGCATCGCGGTGTAACCGTCGCCTTGTTGGGCGGTTTCAATGCGGAAATTGCGGTTGCGGCCGTCCGGCCATCGGCCGTAGCCCTGCACCAGTGTTTTGCCTTGGTAGCTGCCGTGAAAGGCTTCGAGGTACACGGTCAGGGTTTGGGCGGCGTGGCTGCGTGCGGCGGGAACAAAGCGGTAGCGTGTGCTGTTGCGGTTCAGTTCGTTGGCGAAACGGGCTGCGGCGGCTTGTTCCAGCGGCGCGGCCCAGAGGTGGTTTTTCGCGAAATTGAGATGATGCTCGTCCGTTTGGTAAACCAAGCCGCCGTGTTGCAGCGGTTCGGCCAGCACGACTTTGACGGCGATTTCTTTGCCGTTGTGCGCCGGTGCGCTGAAATAGCTGTCGGGCAGAACGAAATACTGTGTGCTTTGCGGTGTCGTGCAGGCTGCGGCCAACAGGGTGGCGGCAAGGGCAAGGGCGCGTTTCATTATCGGCTTCCTATCGGGATAGGGTCGCTGCTGTTTTGGTTGAAAATCAGCGCATTGGGCTTTTCTTTTAAGGTGTTCAAAACGGGCTGGGCATCGCGCAGGGTTTTGTCGAGGCTGGCCAGCGTGTTTTGAATGTCGCGGTACACCGGCGAATCGGGTGACACGCCTTGCAGGGTTTGGCGCAACTCGGCCAGCGTTTTGTTCAGTTCGGCCGGAATCTGTTGGGTTTGCGGTTTGCCGATCAGCGCATTGGCGGAGCGCAGGGTGGCTTTCAGTTCGGCCAGGCTGCCGTTCAGCTCGCCGACGGTTTTTTCCAGCGGCAGTTTGTTCAATTTGTCCAACAGTTTGCCTACTTGTGCTTGCAAGTCTTCCAAACCGCCGCCGCTGCCGCTGGCAATCACGATATTGCCGTGGTAGTCGGAAAACGGTTTGAGCGTTTTTTCAGACGGTCTGTCGCTCAATTCGATACGCTGGCTGCCGAGTACGAGGTTGTCGGCGGCCAAGTTTGCCGTCAGGCCGCGCTGCAAGGCCGTCTGAAAAGCGTTCTGCCAGTAGGTTTTGGATTGCGGCTCGGTGTTTTTCTCCATCAGGCGCGGCTCGATGCGGATGCGCACGGGAATCCAGCCGTTTTGAAACAGATTCAGGCTGTCGCGGCCTTCAAAGTAAGGCACATCGGCCACGCTGCCGATACGCAGGCCTTTGTAATCCACCGGCGCGCCGAGGCTCAAACCGCGCACCGACTGCTTGAAAAAGGCAACATAATACAGCGCACGTTCGCCCGGCAGATTGTCGATGGTGTTGCGGTCGTTGTAGATTTCAAAAGTGTCGTTGTTTTCGGCGGCGGCCGATTGCGGCTCGGGCGTGCGGAAGGAAATCGCGCCGGTCAGCAGCGCGGGCAGAGCCAGCCCGTCCACTTTTACGCCGTTGCTGCCCGCCTGTACGCTGATACCGCTTTGCAGCCAGAATTGGCTGCTTTTGTTAATCAGCTTGTCGTTCGGTTGGGAAACAAACACAGTGTAGTCCACGCGGCGCGTTTGCGTATCGAATTTCGCGCTTTCCACCACGCCTACGCTGAATCCTTCATACATCACGGGGCTGCCGGCTTCCAGCATTTTGCTGTTGTCGCCCGACAATCTCAAACGGATGCCGTTTTGGCCGATGGCGGCAATCGGCGGAATGTCGGCCACGCGGAATTCGTACCGGGTTTCTTCCGCTTTGCCCGGCGTAAACGCAATATACGCGCCGGAAACCAGCGTGTTCAGGCCGGACACGCCGCTTTGGTCGATGCGCGGTTTGACAATCCAAAACTGCGTGTCCGTGCGCATCAAATCGGCCGCATCGGCACGCAGGCGTACTTTCAGCTCAACGCCCTGCAAATCCTCGCGCAAACGGATTTTGTTTACGCGGCCGACTTCCACGTTCAGCACGCGCACGGCGGTATTGTTCACTTCGATACCTTCCGCACTGTCCACCAGCAGCGTAATTTCAGGGCCGGTGTTGCGGATATTGTCGAACAAAAGCCAAGAGCCGGTAATCACCGCAATCAGCGGAATCAGCCAGACCAGCGAGGCGAAAGAATTGGTTTTACGTACTTTGGACGGTACGGGTTTCGGGGCGTTGTCGCTCATATTTTTTACGGGTTTTCAGGTTGTTCGGACTGCTTGTCCCACAGCAGGCGCGGGTCGAAAAAGTGTGCCGAAAACATTGTCAGCAGCACCACCAAGCAGAAATACAGCGCGGCCGGGCCGGGTGAAACGTTCACAATCGGCGTGTGGAACGCGCTCATCAAAATAATAATCACAAAAATATCAATCATCGACCAGCGGCCGACCATTTCGGTTAGGCGGTACAGGCGCGACAGCGTGTGCGCCGAAGCTGGCAAGCCGAAACGTGCCGCCGCAATCAGTGTGGCCAGCGAAATGATTTTCAGGCTCGGTACCAGAATGCTGGCGCTGAAAATAATCGCCGCAACCAATTTATCGCTGCGCCACATTGTCATAATGCCGCCCATAATCGTGCTGATTTCCTCCTGCGCCGGATTGGCGGTAATCATAATCGGCAGCAGGTTGGCCGGAATATACAGCACGAAAGCCGCCAGCAGAAATGCCGACGAAATACCCAAACTGCCCGGCCGCCGCGCGAACAGGCGGTTGCCGCATACTTGGCACATCACTTCTTCAGACGGCCTGAAATACAGGCAGCGGCTGCAACACATAATTTCCTGCGGATTGTCGGCACAAGCCATCGGCGTTTGGTTTTGCAGGCGGTGGATTTGGTAATACACCCAATGTTCCGGCACGGCCGCCGCCGTTCTCGCCAGTAGCACGCCCAGCACAAACATCAGCCAAAACGCCGCACCGAAGCTGACTTCCACCATCGAATGCAGCTTGATATACGCCACCAAAGTGGCGATAAAAAACACATCGACCATCATCCAGTCGCGGATTTTCACCAGCGTGCGCGTCGCATACAGCAGCCCCGGCAGATAGCGGCGGAAGGCCAGCGCGTAAAACACATACAGGCAGAGCAACACCATCAGCACTGGCGTACCGAACGTAAACAGCATCATTACTTCGGCGAGAAAACCGAAATTATGCACAATCAGCGTCTGCATCATCATCGGCAAGGTGATGTATTCATACACGCCTGTGGTGCTGACCACCATAAACTTCATCGTATAAACACACAGCATCACCACCAGCGAAGCGGCCGCCAGCGACAAAGGCAGCGCAAACGGCCGCTGCTCCACGCGCACCAAATCGTGTCCGCAACGGCTGCACGAAGCTTCTTCGCCGCGCTGCAACTCGGGAACGGCATTTGCCATACCGCATTCCGGGCAATCCAAATCGTGCGCAGGCAGCACCGCCGTGCGCTGTTCGGCACGGTCGGATAGGCAATGTTCGGTGCGGCGGAATTTCAACATATCGGAAACTGGTCGGAAACTGGCGCGGAGGGCGGATTGCGCGGATAAAAGTGCCGATGGTAGCAGAGTTTCCGCAGCGGTGCAGGAAAAGACGGTTTGATTTTGACAATCGGGCGGCAGAAGCAAAGGCAAGGCCGTCTGAAAAAGCAGGGTTTTCAGACGGCCTTTGCGGCTTTTGGCGGGAAATGCTGAACCGCCGTTTTCGCGCAGGCGGGAAGCCAAATGGTTTATTCCGATACCCGTGCTTAATAATCAAGCCCTGTCTCTATCGTGTAGAAACAGGGCTTCTTGTATTGTGTTTGTATTGTGTATGGATTTCGTACGGTTTGCTTCAAGCCGGAAAGCACGCTTTCGTAGCCAATAGCTTTTTTAGACGGCCTTTCCGTTGCGGCGAAGGCCGTCTGAAAACCTTATCCGGCGGCTGCGGCAAATCGCAGGATTTTTTCCGCTCCTTCGGCCAGTGCATCGGCAAAATGTACCGCTTCTTTTGTCTGTGCTTCGTGGAAGCTCAGGGTAAACAGCCAGCCTGCCGCCGTCAGCGTGTAGTTTACGCCGAAGCCGCCTTTGCTGGTGGGCGCGAAAGCGAAATTGCGTACCAGCGCATCATCGCCCACGGTGGAGGTGGAGAGGAAGTCGGTAGTGAAAATGCGGTAGGCTTCGCTGTCGAACCAAGCGGTATCGGCACCGGCTGCGCGGGCTTCAACGTGCAGGCCGAGCAAATGGCGGTTTGCGCCCAAACCCATTTTGGCAGCTTTGATACGGGCTTTGTGTTCGGCCAGGGCTGCGGCAAATATTTCGGCATCGGCTCGGCCGTCTGAAAGTTTGCGTACAAAAGACACCGATTCGGCCGATACGGGGCGCACGCATTCGGTACGGCCGCGCAGGAAATGGCTGGTATCAACCGCTTCGTAGGTGTTGCGGATACGGCCGAATGCCACCAGTTGCGCGTATTGCAGGGCAAACTGCATCAGCGCGTCTTGGCTGATGCCTTTCGGAATGCTGATGCCGTCAAACGGAACGGTCAGGCTGTGCACGCGCATCTGGCGGGCTTGTCCGGCATATTGTTGCTGCCACAGCGGCCAGTTTTGCTGTTGCACGCTGTCGAGCTGCCAGCTGCGGCGTTCCGGTGCGGGGAGCGTGTTTGCGCTTTCATCAGCAGTTTCTGCCAACTTCGCTGCTGCGTGTGCAATGATACCTTTGAGCGCGCCGCCGTCCGGCCAAGTGTGCTCAACGTGTAAAAACAGTTTTTGCGTTGCGGTGTTGTAGCGGAAAGTCATCGGCTTGTATGCCCACGCGCCGCAATCGGGCAGGAAGGCGGCCGTTGCCAAGTCGGCATCGTCATCCAAATGTTCGTCAATCAGGCTGACGTGGAACAAATCGTCAGCAATGTCGTCTGCCAGCCGGGCATTGTCTGCTTGGCTGCATAATTGCCGGTACAGCTGCGCGCCTTCGTCGCCGCCGATCAGTGATGCAAGGGCAAACGGATACGGATTGCGTTCTTTATCGGCACTGATTTGCGCCAGAGCGGCACGGAAATGCGCGGCAGGCAGCGCTTCGCCTTGTTCGTTCAAAGCGGCGATGCGGTAGTACCAGCCGTTGTGCAGAACGCCGATATGGCGTGCGTTTTCGGCGAAACGGTAGCCGTCGCGGCCGGTTTCCGGGATACGCGCCGCGCCTTCGAGAATGCGCCATTGTTCCATACTGACCGGCGCACCTTGCGGTGAAACCGGCGTTTCGATACGGCCGTGCAGCCAGTCGGCGCATACGGCGGCAACGGCTGCGCACCATTGTGCCAAATCGGCACCGTGCATCGGTATGCCGAAACCGACATTGCTGGCCAGAGGCAGCGGCGCACGGATCGCCAGATAGCTGTCGAGCCAAGTATCAATCAGCCAGCTGCTTTCGGGGCGTTCGTCGGCGCGGGCCTGCAAGGCCGTCTGAAAAGCAGGGGCTTGCTGCTGCCAAAAACGATGGGCAGCCGCTTCGGCTTCCGCATAAGCCGCATCATCCAGCAGCGGGCGGATATGGGAAAGGTAGCGTGTTAATGTGCCGTCCAGCGATGGCACGGGGAGGCGAGGCGGTTTCATTGTTCGTCCTGTTCGTTGTCGTAGTCGGAAAAAGCCAGTTTGACGACATAGGCTAAGAATGCCAAGACCAGCACAATCATTACGGTTTCAATCAGGTTGTCAGAAAAAGCCTGATTCCAGTAGAGCGTTTCTTTCATATTTTCGATTCCTTGAAGTTTTCAGACGGCCTTTTGTCTGCCTGAGGTTTGGCAGGCCGTCTGAAAAACGGCTTATTCGGTACGGATTACGGTTTTTCCGTATTCCGAGTGTCTTTTTTCAGCTGCCGCCACAAGGCCGCAAACCATAAGTACATCACAAAAACAAACGGGAAGCCTGCAAACGAGCCGACGGCTTTAATCCCTTTGATTTCGCCGGTTACCACAACAGCATAAGCAATCAGCGTGGTCAGCACGCCCCATACGACAGCACGGGTTTTGCTTTCGCTGCGGCCGTCGCGTCCGGTCATAATGCCGAGCGAAATCGCTGCGCTGGTAACTGTGGTAACGATAAAGCCGAGGAACAGGACGACAGTCAGCGGTTTGGTGGCCGCAGACCACGGCAGCATATTCAGCAGATGGTAGAACGTACCTTCGTAATCGCCTTTTTCGGCAATTTCAGCCAGCTTGCCCGTGCCTTCCAAAGTATCCAGCAGGCTGAAACCGGAGAACACGGAAAACCAAATCACAATAAAGCCGCTCGGCACCAAAACCGAAGCCAGCACAAATTCGCGCAGTGTGCGGCCTTTGGAAATTTTCGCCAAGAATACGCCGACAAACGGTGCCCAAGTAACCCACCATACCCAATAAGCCATCGGATACCAAACAATCCAATCGCGTTTTTGGAACAGATAAAGCTCGAAAGAATGATGAACGGTCTGCGTCAGAATATTGCCGACAGCCACGGCCATTGTGCTGACAAAATAATGGGTCGGGCCGCTCAGGAAAACGAAAACCAGCAGAATCAGCGAAAGATAGACCGTCCAGTCGCCCAAAAAGCGCATTCCTTTGTTAATCGGCAATACCGAGCCGCCGATATACATAGCCGCCAGTACGGCCAGAATAATCGTTTTCCAGCCTACGCCTTCAAACATCGGCATACCGGTAATGATTTTCAGGCCGGAAGTGATTTGTCCGGCAGCCATTGCAATCGAAGAAGAAACCGACATTGCAATAGACAATACGGCCAATCCGGTTACCAATACGCCCAAGGGTTTGGCCCATTTTTTACGGCGGAAAGCAAAAGTAAGCGGCGCAGACGGCGTACATTCCGTACCGTGCTGGTAAGTGAAATACGCCATCACTAAACCGGCAATCATATACAGCGACCAAGCCGGAATGCCCCAAACGTGCAGCGCCAAACTCATTGCATTGGCAACCTGCTGGTGTGCGGGCAGATTTTCCGCCTGCACGCCGATAGGCGAATGGAAATAGTGCCAGAGTGCCTCAATCGGGCCGAAAAACACAATGCCTACGCCGATACCGGCGGTAAACAGCATATTCATCCAAGCCAAAAAGGAAAAGTCGGGCTTGGCATCGGCACCGCCCAGACGGATTTTGCCCCAGCGCGGATTGAGGGCAACCGCCAAACCGACGGCAAATGCCAAAAGCGGCAGCCACATAATCAGCCAGTCAAATTTGGTATAGAAAAATTCGCTGACCAGTTGGACGGTGCCGGTCAGCAGTTGAGGACGCCATACCGCAACCGCAGCCATAGCGCCGACCAAGGCAACCGTACATTGAAAATACGGCGGTCGGGAAGATTTTTGAGAAGAAGCGAGGTCATTCATACAACCATCCTTGATTTTTTGTTGAGGAAAACGGTTGCGTGTGTGCTGGAATACTGTTTTTTATTTATTTTGATAAAGCGTGATTGTAACATTATTACAACTGCTTTGTCAGCCACGTTGCCGGTATGGCAGGGTGAAAGGCAGGGGTTTTCAGACGGCCTTTTAGCATACGTTAAAACCTTTGAAGCACCTCTGATTATTGGTATGATGCCCGTTGTTTTGCAGATTGAAATAAAGGAAAACCAGTGAACCGAAAAATCATCGCCATTGACGGCCCGAGCGCATCGGGTAAGGGAACAGTAGCCTCGCGCGTGGCCGCCGCTTTGGGCTGGCACTATCTGGACTCCGGCGCGCTCTACCGCCTGACTGCGCTTTATGCCGAGCAGCAAGGTGCGGAGTGGGATAATGAAGACTCCGTAGCCGCTTTGGCGGCGGCGCTGCCGGCTTCGTTTGACGGACAAACCGTATTGCTGGACGGCAAAGATGTCAGCGAAGCGATCCGCAGCGAACGTATCGGTATGGGTGCATCGGCGGTGGCGCGTTTGCCGAAAGTGCGAGGCGCATTGCTGCAACGCCAGCGCGATTTTGCCGGTGAGCAGGGTTTGGTGGCGGACGGGCGAGATATGGGTTCGGTGGTTTTTCCCGATGCAGCATTAAAGGTTTTTCTGACTGCTTCGGCTCAAGTGCGTGCCGAACGCCGCGCCAAACAGCTCGGCCTGCCGTGCGAAGGTTTGGCGTTCGACCGTATTTTGTCGGACATTGAAGCGCGCGACGAGGCAGACCGCCGCCGCGAAGTTGCCCCGCTGAAACAGCTGCCTGATGCCGAGCTTTTGGATACCTCCGATTTGGGTATCGAAGAAGCGGTAAAAAAAGTGCTTGATTGGTATGAAAAAAAATAAAACTGCGTTATAATGCGCTGTTTCTTTTCAGACGGCCTTTCAATGCCGTCTGAAATTTTATCCGAAAAATTTTGCAGTACCGCTTGTTTGGCCAAGGAAAACAAGCGTTTATCAACCTAACCCCGCATTCCTCGGCAATGCAAAGAAAGTAAAAAGCAAATATGGAAAATTTTGCCCAGTTATTGGAAGAGTTCTCAGCCGTTCAAGAAATGAACCAAGGCGAAGTGATTACTGCCGAAGTAGTAGCGATCGAAGACAAATTCGTTATCGTTAACGCCGGTTTGAAATCTGAGTCTCTGATCGACATCAACGAATTCAAAAACGCACAAGGCGAAGTGGACGTTAAAGTCGGCGATTTCGTAACCGTAACCATCGAATCGGTTGAAAACGGCTTCGGCGAAACCAAACTGTCCCGTGAAAAAGCCAAACGCGCTGCCGACTGGATCACTTTGGAAGAAGCTATGGAAAATGGCGACATCCTGTCCGGCGTAATCAACGGCAAAGTAAAAGGCGGCCTGACTGTAATGATCAACAGCATCCGCGCTTTCCTGCCGGGTTCTTTGGTAGACGTTCGTCCGATCAAAGACACTTCACCTTACGAAGGCAAAGAAGTCGAGTTCAAAGTTATCAAGCTGGACAAAAAACGCAACAACGTTGTGGTATCCCGCCGTGCCGTTTTGGAAGCCACTTTGGGCGAAGAGCGCAAAGCGTTGCTGGAAAACCTGCAAGAAGGTACTGTGGTTAAAGGTATCGTTAAAAACATTACCGACTACGGTGCATTCGTGGACTTGGGCGGCATCGACGGCCTGTTGCACATCACCGATTTGGCTTGGCGCCGTGTGAAACACCCAAGCGAGGTGTTGGAAGTTGGCCAAGAAGTAGAAGCCAAAGTATTGAAATTCGACCAAGAGAAGCAACGCGTATCTTTGGGTATGAAACAACTGGGCGAAGATCCTTGGAACGGTTTGGCCCGCCGCTATCCGCAAAGCACCCGTCTGTTCGGTAAAGTGTCTAACTTGACCGACTACGGCGCGTTCGTAGAAATCGAACAAGGCATCGAAGGTTTGGTACACGTTTCAGAAATGGACTGGACCAACAAGAACGTACACCCAAGCAAAGTCGTACAACTGGGCGACGAAGTAGAAGTGATGATCTTGGAGATCGACGAAGACCGCCGCCGTATCTCTTTGGGTATGAAACAATGCCAAGCCAACCCTTGGGAAGATTTCGCTGCCAACTACAATAAAGGCGACAAAATCAAAGGTGCGGTTAAATCCATCACCGATTTCGGCGTGTTCGTTGGTCTGCCTGGTAACATCGACGGTTTGGTTCACTTGTCTGACCTGTCTTGGAGTGAATCAGGCGAAGAAGCCGTACGCAAATACAAAAAAGGCGAAGAAGTTGAAGCCGTTGTATTGGCCATCGACGTGGACAAAGAGCGCATCTCTTTGGGCATCAAACAACTGGAAGGCGATCCGTTCGGCAACTTTATCAGCGTAAACGACAAAGGTACTCTGGTTAAAGGTACTGTGAAGTCTGTTGAAGCCAAAGGTGCCGTAGTGGCTCTGGCCGATGAAGTAGAAGGCTACCTGCCTGCTTCCGAATTCGCTGCCGACCGCGTGGAAGACCTGACCACCAAACTGAGCGAAGGCGACGCAGTTGAAGCGGTTATCGTAACCGTTGACCGCAAAAACCGCAGCATCAAGCTTTCTGTGAAAGCCAAAGACGCGAAAGAAAGCCGCGATGCACTGAACTCAGTGAACGCTGCTGCTACCGCAAACGCAGGTACAACCAGCTTGGGCGATCTGCTGAAAGCCAAACTGTCCGGCGACCAAGAATAATTCGGGATTTAGGCTATGACCAAATCCGAATTGATGGTCCGTTTGGCGGAAGTATTCGCCGAAAAAAACGGAACGCATTTGCAGGCTAAGGACATCGAGTACAGCGTAAAGGTTTTGGTTGATACTATGACCCGCTCGCTGGCTCGCGGCCAACGCATCGAAATCCGCGGATTCGGCAGCTTCGATTTGAACTACCGCCCCGCGCGTACCGGCCGCAATCCGAAAACCGGCGAGAGTGTGGACGTACCGGAAAAGTATGTACCGCACTTCAAACCGGGCAAGGAATTGCGTGAACGTGTCGATCAAGCCGCAGCTGCGGACAGATAAATGAAACAAAGGGTACTGCTTGTGCAGTACCCTTTTTGCTGTTAAGGCCGTCTGAAAAATAGGTTGTTTTTCAGACGGCCTTTTGCCGTATCGGGCTGATCGGTTCAGTCAAATATCTGGAAGGCCGCAGGCTGTGCGGTGAATCAGCTGTCGGCTGGATTTTTCGGTTTGGTATTTAATTTACTGATTGCTTTTCTATTTACTTTTCTGTGTTCGGTTGCCCAAAATCAGAAACGGCTGCGGATACAAAAGGCCGTCTGAAAACGCCGGCTTTCCCACTGTATCGGAAGTGCGTTTTCAGACGGCCTTGAAACCGTATCAAACGATATTAAGCCAAGAACAAACGGTAGGCAGCGTTATCGGTTTCGTCGTGGTAAATGTAGCCCAAGCTGTCCAAGAAGTCTTTGAAGGCAGTGCAATCCTGTTCCGGTACATCGATGCCCACCAATACGCGCCCGTAGTCTGCGCCGTGGTTGCGGTAGTGGAACAGGGTGATGTTCCAGGCGCTGTGCATATGGTTCAGGAAGCGGGCGAGCGCGCCGGGGCGTTCCGGAAACTCGAAGTTGATCACGCGCTCGTTGGCCACGTTCTGCGTGCGGCCACCAACCATATAGCGGATATGGATTTTCGAGATTTCATCGTGGGTCAGATCAGTATTCGGCAAACCGGCTTTGTCCAGCTCAGCAGAAATTGCCGCCAAATCGCGTGCGCCTGCACTTTGGATACCGACAAAAATATGCGCGGTGTGGTCGTCGCCGTAGCGGTAGTTGAACTCGGTAATGTTGCGTTCGCCCAAAATCTCGATAAATTTGCGGAAACTGCCGGGGCGTTCGGGAATAGAAACCGCAAAAATACCTTCGTTGCCTTCGCCCAACTCGCTGCGTTCGGAAACGTGGCGCAAACGGTGGAAATTCATATTGGCGCCGCTGTTTACTGCAATCAGCGTTTGGTTTTCGCATTGCTCGCGTGCGATATAGGCTTTCAAACCGGCCAGCGCCAGTGCGCCGGAAGGTTCGGTAATGCTGCGCGTGTCGTCGAAAATATCTTTCAGCGCACCGCAAATCATATCGGTATCCACCAAAATAATGTCGTCCAGCAAATCGCGGCAGATGGCAAACGTTTCTTCGCCGACCAGCTTCACCGCCGTGCCGTCTGCAAACAGGCCGACATCTTTCAATGCTACGCGCTCGCCGGCTTCAATCGACTGCTTCATTGCACAGGCGTCAAAAGTTTCCACGCCGATAACCTTAATTTCGGGGCGCACATTTTTGATAAACGCGGCAATACCGGCCGCCAAACCGCCGCCTCCGATCGGGACGAATACCGCATCAATCGGTTTCGGGTGCTGGCGGATAATTTCCATCGCAATCGTGCCCTGACCGGCAATCACATAAGGGTCGTCAAACGGCGCGATATAGCTCAAACCGCTTTCGGCCACGAGCTGCATCGCGTGTTCATAAGCATCGGTGTAGGACGTACCGGCCAGCACCACGTTGCCGCCGCGTGCTTTGACGGCATCCACTTTGATTTGCGGCGTGGTTTGCGGCATGACGATGGTTGCGGCGCAGCCCAGCGTTTGTGCGGAAAGCGCCACACCTTGCGCGTGATTGCCTGCGCTGGCGGTAATCACGCCCTTGGCGCGCTCTTGCGGCGACAGCGCGGCCATTTTGTTGTATGCGCCGCGGATTTTGAAAGAAAATACCGGCTGCAAATCTTCGCGTTTGAGCAGGATTTTATTGTTCAGACGGCGCGATAAAGTACGCGCTTCGTCAAGCGGCGTTTCAACGGCGACATCGTAAACGGAGGAAGTCAGGATTTTGGTCAGATAATCGGAATAGGGTTTCATTTTGTGTGCGGTAAACAACTTGCAAAGAAAGGTAAAACCATACCGCCGTGCGTGCGTAAAGGCAAGAAAAATGTCAGCAGTTTGTGCGGTTGGCGGTATAATTCGGCGTTTTGGCTGCCTTATGCGGCTTTGTTGCTTAATGAAAACAGAAAGGCCGTCTGAAAAAGCGCGGAGCTGAACGGCAAAATGATTCTTTCAGACGGCCTTGGCGTGCCAGATTTTGGAAATAAAAGATGAACGCAATAATGAAAAAATGGCTGTGTGCTTTGATAGCTGCGGCTGCATTGGCGGCACACGCTGCGCCGCAGGCTGCTTCGTCCGAGCAAACCGCTTCTGCCGCAGGTGAAGCTGCTGCATCTGAAACGGCCGCATCGGCCGTAAGCAGTAAAAACGAAGCGGCGGAAATTCAAACCGCCGAAGTACCGAAAATACTTTCTCCCGTGTATTGGGTGCAAGACGTACAAAGCGGCGTGGTGCTGGCCGAGCAGGAAGGGCAGCGTGCCATCGAGCCTGCTTCGTTTAGCAAACTGATGACCGCATTTTTGGTTTTCCAAGCCTTGGAAGACGGCCGTCTGAAAAAAGAGCAGCAGATTACGCCGTCTGAAAATGCTTGGCGTGCCGAGGGCGCTCGGATGTTTTTAAAACGCGGTCAAGCGGTGAGCGTTGAAAAATTATTACAAGGGTTGGCGGCGGTGCAGGCCAATGATGCAGCAGTCGCCTTGGCCGAAGCCGTGGCCGGCAGCGAAGCGGAATTTGTCAAACAGATGAATGCCGAAGCGCAGCGTTTGGGTATGAAGCAGACGAAGTTTGCCAATGCTACCGGCAAACCGGCAGACGGCCAGCAAACCGATGCGGCGGATTTGGCCAAGCTGGGCGTGGAAATTTTGCAGCGTTATGAGCAGTATCTGCCGCTGTTTTCTGCAAAATCTTTTAAGTTCAACCAAATCGAGCAGCCGAACAGCAATCTTCTGCTGTTTCGCGACAGCGATGTAGACGGCCTGATGACGGCGCAAGATTCAGACGGCGGCTGGAATTTGTTGGCTGCCAGCAAACGCCACGGTCGCCGTGTGCTGGTTTTGGTGGCCGGTGCCGACAGCGAAGAAATGCGTACTGCCGAGAGCAGCCGCCTGCTGAACTGGGCTTTGCAGGCTTTCGATACCGTGCAGGCCTATGAAGCAGGCGAGGTGTTGTCGAAAGTCAAAGTATATAAAGGACAGGCGCGCGAGCTGGGCGTGGGCGCGGACGGTGCGGTATTTCTGACCATTCCGCGCGGCGAAGGCCAGAATCTCAAACCGGTTTTGGAAACCGAACAGCCGGTGTTGGCGCCGGTTGCCAAAGGGCAGGTGCTGGGTAAATTGAAAATCGTCCATCAAGACAAAGTGCTGGTCGAGAAAGACGTAGTGGCGCTGGCGGCAGTGGAAAAAGCAGGCTGGTTCGGCAGCTTGATTGATGATATTGTCTTGTGGTTTAAATCTTTAATCAACTGATTTAACAAGCTAATAAACGGAAAACGGCTTTGCGGCGGTATCGGCGGATACGGGTGGCAAAGCCGTTTTTGCTGTCTTTATCTGAAACGCAAATCCGTTTTCGGGAACAGTAAATGGAGGTTGGAACGTCCGTTATTAAAAAAGCCGTATTTTCAGACGGCTTCAAACGTCGGCAAAGGCCGTCTGAAAAATAATTTTGTTTCAAGCGGATATGGAGCGCCGCGCCTGTTTGATATAAAATTACGTTTTTTTACCTCATGGAGAATCATAATGGCCGAGCCGATGAAAACGGGCAGCACCGATTTGGTGTACCGCCTTGAAGATAAGCCGCCTTTTGCGAATGCGCTGTTGAGCGCGATTACCCATCTTTTGGCGATTTTCGTGCCGATGATTACGCCCGCGCTGATTGTCGGCGGCGCGTTGAAACTGCCGCCGGAAATGACCGCTTATCTGGTATCGATGGCGATGGTGGCTTCCGGTATCGGCACTTATTTGCAGGTAAACCGTTTCGGGCCGGTCGGCTCGGGCTTGCTGTCGATTCAGTCGGTAAACTTTTCTTTTGTCGGCGTGATGATTTCGCTCGGCCTCGGTATGAAAGAGCAGGGCTTGGACGAACACGCGATGCTCTCGGCATTGCTGGGCGTGGCGTTTGTCGGCGCGTTTCTGGTGGCTGGTTCTGCTTGGCTGCTGCCTTATCTGAAAAAAGTGATTACGCCGACCGTCAGCGGTGTGGTGGTGATGATGATCGGTTTGAGCCTGATCAGCGTGGCGATTACCGAGTTCGGCGGCGGTTTCGGCGCATTGGGCAACGGTACGTTCGGCCAGTGGGAAAATATTGCGCTGGCGGCTTTTGTGCTGGTTATCGTATTGTTTTTTAACGGTTTGAAAAATCCTTTGCTGCGGATGAGCGGGATTGCGGTCGGAATGATTGCCGGTTATATCGTGGCGCTGTTTTTGGGTATGGTGGATTTTTCCGTATTGGACAATCTGCCGCTGATTACCGTTCCCGTGCCGTTCAAATACGGTTTCGATTTCCAATGGGTGCCGTTTTTGGTGGCCGGTTTGGTGTATTTGCTGAGTATTTTTGAAGCGGTGGGCGACTTGACGGCTACGGCGATGGTGTCCGGCGAAGATTACGAAGGCGACGAATTCCGCAAACGCCTGCGCGGCGGCGTGTTTGCAGACGGCCTGGTTTCGGTGATTGCAACTGCGCTCGGCTCGCTGCCGCTGACTACGTTCGCACAAAACAACGGCGTGATTCAGATGACAGGCGTGGCTTCTCGCCACGTCGGCAAATACATTGCGGTGATTTTGGTATTGCTCGGCCTGTTTCCGGTGGTCGGCCGCGCCTTTACCACCATTCCGAGCCCTGTTATCGGCGGTGCGATGGTGTTGATGTTCGGTCTGATTGCAGTGGCCGGCGTGCGTATTATTATGACCAACGGCATTAACCGCCGCGAAGCCGTTATTGCCGCAACTTCCATCGGTCTCGGCTTGGGCGTGAGCTTCAAACCGGAAGTATTTGCGCTGCTGCCGGTAAAAGAGCTGTTCCAAAACCCGATCTGTATGGGCGGCGTGGCGGCTGTCGTGCTGAATCTGATTTTGCCGCGCGACAGCGGTGAACGTGTTTATCTGAAAGACGAAGCGTAATAAGTTTCCATTGAAAGGCGGCCGAATCAACGGCCGCTTTTTTGTTTGCCTGAACGGAAACGCTGCGTTGCCGTTGTGCCGCATTGTTTTTCTGAACAGCGCCCCGAATTTGCGCATCAAGCATGACAAAACAAGGCCGTCTGAAAATAAGGCTTGCCAAGCCGGAACCACGCCTCGAAACGAACGGAGCAAAAAATGACCATTTATACGCCCACCCACAAACAAAGCCTGCTCAATCCCGAATGGCTGTATCTGCACGCCGAAGTGCCGCCGGCAAAATGGCCGCTTCTGCCCAGCTTCGGTAATGCCGCTTCGTGGCTCGGTATGCACCATAGTTTGCGTAAAGGGCAGGGCGAATTGGATTATCTCGGCCGCCGTTTGCAAGAAGGCAAACTGGATTGGGAAGCATACCGCCCGCGCCTGCTGAAAGCCGCCGAGCTGCATTACGGCCATCTTGACGGACACCACCGCAATGAAGACGAAAGCACTTTTCCGCGTATGCGCCGCGATTATCCGCGCCTGATTGAGGGGTTTGATTTGCTGGAAAACGATCATCAGCATATCGACCAACAGCTTCATTTAATCGGCAAACTGCTCACCGAGCTGAAACACGCCGACAAACCCGATCCGGCCTTAGCCGAACGTTTGGCAAAAGAAATCGCATTGGGCGGCGAACAGCTGTACCGCCATCTGGCAGATGAAGAGGATTTGGTGATTCCGATTCTGGCTTTGGAAGCCGAGCGGGGATATTGAATTAACGGAAACAGGCCGTCTGAAAAGCAGGGATTGGAGAATCCGGCTTTTTCAGACGGCCTTTTGTCCGAAACGAAAGATTTGAACCCGATAGGTCGGCTTGGCTTCTGTCTGCTTGTCCTGCTTTAAGGAAAGCGATGTCGTGCCGACTGCCGCCATCTTGGCGGATTTACAGCGGCCAAACCAGCGCGGGGTGGCTTTCAATCAGCGTTTTGAAACGGTTTTGAATCCGTTTGATTGCGGCTTCGTTGTCGGCTTCGAAGCGCAGCACCAAAACTGGTGTGGTGTTGGAGGCGCGCATCAGGCCGAAGCCGTCTGAAAACTCAACGCGCAAACCGTCGATGGTGATGATGTCTTCGGCATCGTCAAACTGCGCGGCCGCCGCCAGCTCGGCGATGATTTGATGGCCGTTGCTGCCTTCGGGCAGATCGATGTTCAGCTCGGGGGTGGAAATATTCTGCGGCAGGGCATTCAGTACGGCGGAAGGATTGTCGTGCTGCGACAGGATTTCCAGCAGGCGGCAGCCGGCGTACAGGCCGTCGTCAAAGCCGAACCAGCGTTCTTTAAAGAAAGTGTGGCCGCTCATTTCGCCGGCAACCAGCGCGCCGGTTTTCTTCATTGCCGACTTGATAAAGCTGTGGCCGGTTTTTTCCATAATCGGCTCGCCGCAGTGACGGCGCACCCAAGGTGCAAGCAGGCGGGTGGATTTGACATCGAAAATGACTTTTGCACCGGCATTGCGGCTCAATACGTCTTGTGCGAACAGCATCAGCTGGCGGTCGGGATAAATGATTTGGCCGTCTTTGGTGACCACGCCCAAACGGTCGGCATCGCCGTCAAATGCCAAACCGATTTCGGCATCGCCGTTTTGAAGCTCGGCAATCAAATCTTGCAGATTTTTCGGCTTGGCCGGGTCGGGGTGGTGGTTCGGGAATGTACCGTCCACTTCGCAAAACAGCTCGGTTACTTCAAAACCCAGTGCGCGGTACAAATCACCGGCAAACGCACCGCCCACGCCGTTGCCTGCATCAATCGCGATTTTCATCGGGCGGGCAGGGCGGATGTGGTTGATAATCGCGGTTTGATAGTCTGCGGCAATATCGGCTTCGGCCACGCTGCCCGTGCCGTCTGAAAAGTCGTCCGTCCGAATGGCGGCCAGCAATTCCTGCACCGCTTCTCCGGCCAGCGTATCGCCGCCGAGCATCATTTTGAAGCCGTTGTATTCAGGCGGATTGTGGCTGCCGGTAATCATCACGCCGCTGCCGCCGCATTGCTGAATGGCGGCGAAATACAGCATCGGCGTGGCAACCATACCGACATTCAAAACATCTACGCCGCTGTCGTTCAAACCGCGCGACAGCTGCTCAGCCAATTTCGGGCCGCTCAAACGCCCGTCGCGGCCGACGGCTATACGCGCAATGCCCGACCGTGCTGCGCGTGTACCGATGGCACGGCCGATCAGGTAAGCGGCTTCGGTTGTCAGTGTTTTATCGACAATGCCGCGGATGTCGTAGGCTTTGAAAATGTCGGGAGCAATGTTTGCCATAAAAATACCTTTCGGAACTGTTTTACTGCCCGGTTCGGCAGCGCGTTTTGTTTTTTGCAGAAGTCTGAGGTTTTCAGACGGCATTTGTATGCCGAACCGTTCGGGATAATGCTGAAACGCCCGCAGGTAAACCACGGGCGTGTTTTTAACGGCCGAGTGCAGCTTTGGCGGCTGCACCGACTTTCAACACTTGGCCGATTTTAATGGTGTTGTCGTAAATATGGTTGGCGGCGGCCAGTTCCTGCACGCTCATCTGATAGCGTTTGGCGATATTGTAGAGCGTATCGCCTGTTTCTACGCGGTGGCTGGTCGGCATTGCCGTATCCGGCGCGGTTTGTACCGGCATTTGAACGGGAGCAGCCTGTGCCGCCGTACGCTTCTGCACCAAATCCAATAATGCGTCTTGTTCTTCAACGGCTTGCGGTGCGGCAGGGCGCGGCTGTACTGTTGGCGGAACAATGGTGCGCGGCGCGGTTTGTGTTTGAGCCTGCGCTTGCTCGGCGGCTTGTACGGCTGCGCTGCGTTGGACAACAATCCGCTGAACCGGCGGCGTTGCGGTTTGTGCAGGCTGAATCTGTACTGGACGCGGTGCATTGGCCGTATTGCCGTTTACGCTGTTTTGTGCGGCTGCCCGTGCAGCAGCTTGTGCCTGCTGCTCGCGGACGGCTGTTGATTGTACGAAATTACGCTGCGGCTGCGGCGCAGTAGCAGCCGAGGCCGTCTGAAAACCGGGGCTTGCTGCGGAGTCGGCGCCGCCGTTATGCCGAGCAACTGTTTGCGGACGCGAGGCAGCCACAAAATCGACATTGCCTGCCGCTTGGTTTGCGGCAGTTTGCACTTGGTGCGTTGTCGGGCGTTGGAAATCCGGCACGGTTTGCAGGCGGTTGTCCGAAGCGTTGCGGTCGGTGTCGAGGCCGACAAAATCTCGGTTGCCGGAAACAAAATTCTTGCTGACCAAAATGCTGTGGCCGGCCGAAATGTTGTTGGTACGCAGGCCGTTGAGCCGCTTCAATTCGCTGGCGCTCATACCGGCTTCGGCGGCAACGGCATCGACATTGGTACGGCTGTACGGCGTGTAAACGTGCCAAGAAAGCAGGCTGTTTTTGTCGGCTTTCTGGAAATTCTTTTCAAACGTAGCCGCATTGGCGGCAGGCAGCAGCAGTTTGCGGCCGCTTTTCGGAATGTAAACCGGTGTTTTGAAGGCCGGATTCAGTTGCAGGAATTCGCTTTCGCTGATTTGCGCCAAGCGCGTAATCGCGCTGATGTCGGCCGGTTGGTTGAGCGAAACGGTTTGGAAATACGGTTTGTTTTCCAAATCGGAAAAGCGGATACCGTAGGCATTCGGATTGTTGACGATATTGCGTACGGCTAAGAGTTTCGGCACATAGTTGCGCGTTTCAGACGGCATTTTCAGGTTTTCGTAAGTCGGCGCGAGACCTTGCGCCTGAGCGCGTTTGATGGCACGGCCGACATTGCCTTCGCCCCAGTTGTAAGCTGCCAGCGCCAGCGACCAATCGCCGAACAGGCTGTGCAGATATTGCAGATAATTCAGTGCCGCATTGGTGGCCGCATAAATATCGTGGCGGCCGTCGTACAGCGGCGTTTGCTCCAAGCCGTAATGGCGGCCGGTTGCCGGCATAAACTGCCACAAACCCGAAGCGCCGACGTGCGATTTGGCTTTGGTGACAAACGCGCTTTCGATAAACGGCAGCAGCGCGATTTCCGCCGGCATACCGCGTTTGGCCACCTCATTGCTGATGTGGTACATATACGGGCGGCTGCGTTCCATCGTGCGCGTAAAATACGCGCTGTTGGTCATAAACTTGCTTTCGTGGCGGCGCACCAGCTCCGAATTGACTTCGCCCATACGGAAATTGTTCCGCAGCTTGTTCCACACGCTGCCACCAAGTGAAAAGGATTTCTCCTTCACATCCAAAGGCTGCGCGTTCAACTGCATTGCCGCCAAGCCGACTTGCTTGGGCGAGTAAGTTTGCGCGTGCGCGAGCGGAAAGCAAGACAGCCCTGCGATTGCGAGGGCCAGTTTTTTGAGAGAAGGCATATCGGAAGCTGCTTCTGGGGTTGATTGTTCAGCCTTTGATGGTAACTTGCTGCTGCAAATACCGTCAAGCAAAGCAGGCGTAAAATC
>JAUNKU010000017.1 GCA_030532645.1 Neisseria sp.
GAATCTGTCCCAGTTGGCAATCAGTGCAACAATCCAGCCGACCGGCCCTAAGAATGCGGCCAGCAGCGGATTATCGCGGAACACGCCTTTCAGCCAGTTCCAGCCGGTAATCAGCGCGTTTTTGACGGTGTCCCAATGTTTCCACAGGAAATAGAGCGCAACCACAATCGCAGTAACCACCAAGCCGATGGGGTTCATCAGGAAAGCGCGGCCGACCAGTATGATGCCGCTTTTGAGCAGGCCGAAGATTTTCAACAGGCCGCCGAGTTTGCCGATAAGCGAGCCGATTTGCAGTGCGGTAAAGGCATATTTTAAGGCAGCAAACGGCAGTACCAGAGCCGAGGCAGCGCTGGCGACGGCGGCAAAAAAAGCAAATACCCCACCGAGAATGGCGGCTATTTTCAGCAGCCCGCCTACCAGTGCAGGATTATTCTTCGCCCAAATACTCAGCTTCTCGTTTACCGAGCCGATCCACTCGGTCAGGCTTTTCAGCTCGGGCGCAATGCTTTCGCCCATCGAAGCCAAGAAGTTCATAAATGTGCCGCCGGCGGCATCCCATAAATTGCTGAGTGTGCCGAGCTGTTCATTGACGCGCTGGTTCAGGCCGGCTTGGTTTTCCAGCTTTTTGATAAATTCATCGTAGCCTGCTTTGCCTTTATCAATCATCACATTCAAGACTTGCAGCGTTTCCGCATCATCGCCGTACAGAGCGGCAATGATTTCATTGCGCTGCTGGGTATTGAGCGCTTTCAGTTTTTGCAGCTCGGCAAACATCTTGTCCATACCGCCGAATTCACCTTTTCCGTCTGTAAAGTCCAGCGAAAAGTTTTTCGGCAAGAGGCCGCTTTTTTCCAGCTTTTGCAGTTTCTTCGGAATGTCTGCGTCCATACTGCGGCTGAACACTTTACGGAAGGCATTGCCCGCGCTCTCGCCCGACAAGCCCGCTTGGTCGAGCATACCGATTAAGGGACCGAACATTTTCATGGCCGCTTCGCCTTTGACTTTGACAATATCCAGCGCGGGTGCCATTTTAGAGAATGCGCCCAGCGTATTGCTGTCTTCTACGCCTGCATAATAAAGCCGCTGCACCATATCCATAATGCCGAGCATTTCTTTTTCCGTACCGCGTGTGGCATCTTGCAGCTTGGCGGCCATTTCCGCCGCCGCTTCCGGCGTTTTTTTCAACTGCACGGCCAGCAATGCTGCTGCTTCGCCCGTGCCGCCCAAAATGGTTTTCGCGCTCATGCCTTGGCGTATCAGCATGGTCATCAGGTTTTTAAAATCGGCAGTTGTGCCGGGCAGCTTGTCGCCCAAACGGGTGGCCAATGTATTGATGGCTTCGTATTCGGCGGCCACTTTGCCGCTTTTGTCCATCATTGCTACGCGCAGATCCATGCCCGAAGTTTCGCTTTCGGCATAGGCGCGGACAGGAGCAGACAAGCCGTTGGCGATGTTGCGGGCTTTGGATTCCAAATACATTGCTCCGCCGGCAAACGCACCGGCCGCCAGCGGCACGTTATGCAGGCCCCGGCGGGCGCGTTCCAGCTTTTCGTGTGCCGCCCGTTCTTTTTCCAATGCCGCCGTTAATTTTGTGTGTTTGGCGTTTAACTGGTCTTGGGCTTGGCTGTAAAAACGGGCGCTGATGCCTGCCTGCCGCAATTTTTGGTTGTATTCGTTTTGCTTCTTGGTGTTTTTGTCGTGCGACTCGCGCAGTTTTCCGCCTTCTTTAACCAATTTTTCCAACTCTTTGGCTTGCGCTTTGGTCGGTGCACCGGCGCGGGCGATTTCTTCGGTCAGCCGGTGTTGTGCTTTGGCGTTGTCCATCAAAGCAGTGCTGTTTTCTTTGATTTTTTTCTGTAAGTCGGTGCGTTTGGCCAGCTGCTTCTGAGCCTCATCTAATTGAAGCATTTCTTTTTTCAGCTGCCCCAGTTTGCCGTTCAAGCCTTCCGATGCAGCCTTGGCTCGGGCGAATGCTGCGCTTGCCTTGTCGCTGGCATTCATAATAATATTGAGGACTAAATCGTTTACCATATTTCATTATTCCTTCATGGCTTAGGAGGTAAAATGACACCCAAACAGCAGCTTAAAACTTGGATTGACTGGCTTACCATTATGATTTTGCTGGGCTATGTTGCGATGTTTCTTGTCGCCATTCCTATTGCCTATATCGTATTTTTTGTATTGTGAGGCCGTCTGAGTCTGAAAATGCCTTTATGGTTCGGTAAATGCGAGTGGGGCGGAATGCCGCGTGATTGCGGGCGGGCATAATTGCTGCGCTTGCTTTGTCTGTTATTCTGTTTTTTGTATTCTGACGCTGATTTCAAAAGGCCGTCTGAAAACGGAAGAAGTGTTTTTAGCTGCGCCGAAAACGATGTAAACACCGTTTTTAACCTAAAAATAAAATTTTTAGGGTTGTATTGAGTTCCACTCAATACCGGCTGCGCAGAAACTCCGCTTCGCTTCGTTTTCAGACGGCCTTTCTCTATTTTTCTTCTTCGCCGCGTGTTACGAGTATCGCGCGGTGTGTCCAGCGCAATAATTCAATCAGCCGCAAGTGGCCGTAGCCGGAAATGCCGCCGCCGAATGCGGCGGCGCATTGGGCGAGGCAGTCGTCAACGGCGGCGTAGTAGCGCAGTTTTTCTTCGGTAGCGGTGTGCCAAATATCGGGCGTGTTGCCGATTATTGCGGCGAAGTCTCGGGCGCGGATTCGGATTCGTTCAGGTAGCCCAGTTCCGCCAAGGCCGTCTGCATTTCGGTTTTCGCTGCGGGCGGTGCTGAAAAAAAATCGATGGCGGCGTTGATGACTTGGGCATCGGACAGGCTCAGTTTGATGTAGTTGAGGCGGGTGAGCTGCGGGCTGGAAATGCGGCCGACGAGTTTCTGCACGGTGTCGGTGTGTTTGATTTTCAGCAAATCTTGGCCTAAGCCTTCCATATCTTTGGCCAGCGGTTCGCGCAGGCGGTAGCTTTGGCCGGTGGAGAGGGTGATTTCGATGTTTTCGTTGTCGAGAATGCGGAGGGTTTGGGTCATTTTTTTGTTCCTTTGTCAGCGGGTGAGCAGCAGTTCGAGAAGATTGAAGCTTTTCCAGATGACCAGCAGCATCAGCAGAAATCTGCCGAGGCTGCGGCTGAGGCGTTCCAAATCTCGGGCGCGGATGTTTTCACTTTCCATGATGTTGCCTAGTATTTTGAGTTTAAATCGGGTATGATGTTTCAACGTTAATTCCTTAGCGCGATAAGGGATTAAGGAAACGCCGCGAAGTTGCCGCTTCGCGGCGTTTTTGTGTTTCGGCTTTTCAGACGGCCTTAAATCAGCCCTAAGGCTTTGCGGATGCCGGCGCGGACATCTTTGCCGCCGATGAAGAATTTGTTGTTGAGCAGGTCGATTTCGACTACGGTTTCGCCGTTTACGGTTTCTTTCCAGTAGGTCAGGGCGTATTTGAATTTGTGTTCGCCGCCTTCGCCTGCTTTGTCTTCGCCGGGGTCGGCTTCGATGATGCGGCCGCGTGCTTCGCCCACCAGCTCGGTGTAGTCTTCTTCGTCTTCTTTATGCAGTGCGCCTTGGTAGCGCAAGAGATTGCCGCTGATTTTGTGCGACATGGATTTGAAGAGTTCGGCATCGTAGCCTTTGCTGGTCAGCTCCAATTCGAGCTTTTCTACGCCGTGAATGACGGTCATTTCGCCCAAGCCGCCGCCCGGTGTGTAGTCTTCGGTTTTGTAGGCGACTTTCGGGCGTTTCACATCCATCAGTACGCCGTATTTGTTGAGGCCGTCTGCAAAGACGTTGAAGCCTTTCAAAATCAGGGGAAGTTGCATTTTTCGGCCTTTCTTTAAACGGTGGCAGGTTTGACAGTGCTGCCGAATTCGATCACGCGGTCAACGAGGTTCACGATAAAACGGTCGGAAACGTATTGGTTCAGCTCGATGTTTTCCAAGGGCGGCGGTACGGTAAATTCATAGTCAAAGGCGAAAATGCCGTTGGCAATGCGCGATTTTTCCAGCTTTTTCTTGTCGAAGAACACTTGAGCGCCCAAGAGCTTGCCTTGTGCGACATACTCGGACAGCTTGGCGTTGATGCCCATCATGATGTCGATCATCAAGGTTGGGTGCATTTGCAGGTCCATCGCCCATAAAAACTGGCTGCCGATGGTTTCGCGGATGATTTTGGAGGCGCGGACGGTCGGCTCGAACGCCCAAACAGGGTCGGCGGAACAGGTGCGGTTGCCCCAGATACGGAAGCCGTTGTCGCGGATTAAGGTGGAAATATTGGCATTGTTGAGCGTGTTGGCTTCGGAATCGGCATTCATCAGGCCGAAGCTGCGCGGGTGTTTCAGGCCGGAAACGCCGTTGATTAACGTGTTGGAAATGGATTTGTGCCAGCCGTGGGTTTTATCCAGCTTGGCGCGTGCGCCCAAAATGCGGGCGATGGTGCAGGCCGTGTCGTTCTGCTTGGTTTCAGGATTGAAGGTTGTGAAATCGTTGTCGATCAGCATCACATCGCGGTTGCCGAATGAGGCTTTATACTGCACGGCCGCGCTGACTTCTTCCGCGCCGCCGCAGGATACATAGGCAAAAGCATTCAAGGCTTCGGCTACGCCCGCCAATTCGGCGGCAACGTCTTGGCTGTCCAATTCGGGTACGCCCAAAATCTTCGGCACGAAGCCGGTAACGGCCTGCGCGCGGCGCAAAGCCTGCACGCCTTTGATGACTTCGGCCTTTTGCTGCTCGGCATCGCTGTTTTCGGCTACGCGTACAATCACAATCTGCGCGTCGGCTTGGTCGATAACCGCGTCCAGCGAACGGGCGAGCGTGCCGCTTTTGCCGGCTTTTTCCAGCACATCGTAAGCGGAAGTATGGAAAGTGGGCGTATCCGGCGGAAACGCTTCATTGTCGGCATCGTCGGCGGTGCACACCATGCCGATGATGCTGGTGGAAATATCGGAAATGGCGCGCACGCCCTTGGAAAATTCATTGGCCGTTACGCCGTGCATACGTTTTGCTGTGCTCATTTCAAGCCCTTTTTTACGGAACGGGGCTATTGTCGGCGCGGCATTTTCAGGCGTAAACGGGAAACGGTTTTTGCTGCGGTTTTAAGGATAAAAGGCCGTCTGAAAAACGCGGTTTTGGGGTATTTTTCTTTGAAAATAATGGATTTTTTTAGATTTAATGCTTGATTTTTTATATAACGTAAGTTATATTATTTCCGTTGAGTGGTTCAACAAACGGAAAAAGCCCACCGTTTCCGATGGGCGATTTTAAGAGGAAAGTGAAATGAATAGCGTCATTATTCAAATCATTTTCTTTCTGGTTCTGCTGTTGGTAAGCGCAAACGCTTACTAAGAACTTGAAAGACGGAGCGGCTGGAAATAGGAAGCCGCCGCTCCGATTCCTCAATCTTACAAAACCCTTTCAGGAAAATCAAGCGATGACAACGAAAACGCAAACCGACTACAACAAAGCCTATTTAGAAAAGAAGCAGATTAAGCAGAAAAAGTTTGATTTGGAGCCGGAAACAATGGCTTTATTCGAGGGCTTGGCCGAGAAAACCGGCAAGAGCCACATCCAGCTTTTGCGCGAGGCAATGCGCGATTTGGCGGCCAAACACGGGCTGTAAAATGGGCTTAAAAGGCCGTCTGAAATTCAGACGGCCTTGGTTTGCAGTTTAGAGCTGCAAGCCGGGCAGATAGACGGTTTTGCCGCCGCGTTTGGTGGCAGTCAGAATCTGGCCGCGCGGTTTGCGGCTGCGGGTAAAGCCGATATGCACCCACGCGCCGTCGCCGCGCTCGGGGAACTCTAAAATCAGTTGGTCGAAATCCAGCCTGCCTTCGTTGCGCATCTTAATCAGCACGGCGGCAAACTCGGCAGAAGTCAGCCCTGCCGCATCGCAATCGGCGGCCAAGCCGTAGCGGTGGGCGGACGTTTTGCTGCCGCCGACAAGGCGGTTTACCTGCTCGCTGCGGTAGCAGCTGGTGACGATAATCGGGCGGCCGACGTAGGCGCGGACGGCTTCCAAACGCTCGGCGGTATAGCGGATATTCTCCATTTCGGCGGCGGTCGGAATATTGGCCACGCCGCGGCGGCGGGCGGTTTCGGAGCGCGTTAATTCGCGCAGGCTGAAGTGGTCGGTAATCTGCATTTGGGTTTCCTTTACGGTTGTTTCAATTCATCAGGGAAATGCTTTCTTTCGCGCTCGCGTTCGAACGCACCGCGACAATGGTTTTTCTGCCAAAAGAACAGCGTATTGACGGTTTTCAGCAGGATTTGCCAGCGGCGGCGCGGTTGCGGGGTTTGGCTGTTGCGCCAAATGCGGCTTGATAAGGTTTCATCGGCAAAGCCGCCGGTTAAGGCGTTGAGCCATTGGTCGGAAGCAATGGCCAAACGGTAAAGGTATTGTTTCATCGGTTTTTCCTTTGGTTGTTTCGGTTTCGTCATACGCGGGGCAAGCCCGGGTATAACGTTGTTCTTGTTCGATTTCCAGACGGCCTTACACGCCATCCTCCGCCTCTTCCGCCGCTTTCCTACGCCGTTTCGCGCCTTCGAGCTTCTCAATCCGTGCGGTCAAATCGGCAATTTGGCGGCGGTGGCTTTCGGCTTCGATAAACAGGCATTCTTCGGCGCGGATGCCCCAGCGTTCGCCTGCCGGACGGTAGGCTGCGGCGGCTTCCAGCAAATCGCCGTCTTCGTTGTAAACGGCGGGCTGTTCGGGCGTTTCCGCCCATTGGTCGTAGCACAGCAAACCGTAGTCTTGCGCGTCCAAGCCGTGTGCTTCAAAGGTTTCTTTGATGCTTTGGGCGATTAATCCTGTGTGGTAGCGCGCGCCTGCGTGTTTTTCGGCAACGGCTTCGCGCCAACGGTATTGGATCAGCGGTACTTCGCGCCATGCGGCAATTACGGCTTCGGGAATCTCGCCGATGTCTTGTTTTTCGCGGCGGTCGGAAGTATGGATGCTGCCGGTTTGTGCGTACACTTGGCTCCATAATGCCCAGCTGTTGCCAAGTTTGATTTTGCCGTTGGCCTGTGAGGTGGGTTGGAACGAGGCGTATTCTTTGGTCAGTTGTACGCTGATATTGCTGTTGCCTGCGTAGAAGTTAATCACGCCTTTGGCATTGGTGCTGTCTTCGTTGCCGTACATTTCGATGGCACCGCCGTAATTGACTCCTTTGGTATGGCTCCAGATTTTGACCAGTTGCCGTCCGATTACGCCGCTGTCTTGCAGATGTACGCCGATTTCGGGATTGCCCGGATTGACGGCGGAAATGCGGCCGCAGGTGGCAAGCGGCTGCCCCAGGCCGGTGGTCAGGCGGATGGCTTCGGCGGTGTAGATGCGGTTGCAGTAACGCGCGGCATCTTCGTTCCATGCGCCTTCGCTGCCTTTGTAGCCGCCGACAACGCTCATGCCGAGGGCGTAGCCGCCGTTGACCGGCAGCCATACCCAGCTTTCGGGTTCGTAATAGTCGGTGTGGCCGCGACCGGCCAAGGCTTTCAGATCGCTTCTGCCGATACGGTGGCGGTGGCTGCCGACGCGCACGCCGTCATGGGTAAACACTTGGATTTCGTCTTCGCCCATCAATACGTAAACAAATTGCCCGTCCACCGCCAAAGACTGCAAAGGCTTGCTGCTGCCGTTGTAGGCATCGGGCATATCCCAAGTGTGCAGCCACTTGTCGGAATAATCGCCGGGGCCGTCTGAAAATACGCCCATCTCGAAAATCCGCACCCGCGCCTGTTTGTTGGCATCCCAAAGCCCCATGACGGCCATCAAACGCCCGTCGGGACTGATGCTTACCGTGTTGGAAATATAGTTGCGCACATTGTCGCGGCTGCTGTTCCACAAACGGAACTCCTGCACTTGGCCGATGTCTTCGCCGTCTTGCGGCGGATCGAAACGCACCGCAAAATTGCCGTTGTCCGGATACTTATAGCTGCCGCAGGCGGCCCACAATTTAATGCCGCCGTCGGTACGCTCCAAAGCCAAACCCTGATGGCCGATTTTATTGCTCGGCAAAGAAGTGGCCGCCGCCTCCGAAACCGCGCCGTCGCGACGGGTGAAGGCCGACAGAACAACGCGCTCCTGCCCGTCGGTCAGCGTGCCGCTTTTCACGCCGGTGGCGTAATAAATACCGGCGTGGCCGTCATAGACAATCGACTGCAAAACCGAAGCCTGATTAGTGGCCGGAGAAGCGGTTTTAAGCTCGTCGAACAGCACGCCCGCGCCCGCCGATACCGGCCACGCCGTACCGTAAAGCGGCGCGCCTGCCGTCTGAAAACGGCCTTGCCGCTTCCAGCGTCCGTTGGAATAACGGTTGGCGGACGGAAGCGCGGAAACGGCAAACGTCCCGCCGCACAAATCAATATCCGCGCGTTTGACAACGGCCTCCAAAGCGCGGAATGCCGCCGTGTCGTCCGTCTGTCCGTCGCCTTTTGCACCGAAATGAAACGGCGTAATGTGTTTGTCCAAACGTTTCCAGCGTGTGCCTGCAGCATCGACAATCACTGTGCCGCCGTTGTCGCGAGTGGTTTTGTCGGACGGATCGGCAACGAAGATGCCGCCGCCGAGGGTTGAACCTGCGTGGTAGCCTGCCAAAATCACGGCGCGGGCTTTGGGCTGGTTTAAGCGGCGCAGTTCTGCGGTGCTGCTGACGGGAAAGGCTGCCTTTGCCACGGAATTTTCGACAAAATCGCGCGTGGCGATGATGACGGACGGGTCGATTTTCAGCGTCACATTTGCCGCGTTGCCGATATGGATCACCATGCGGATCAGCTGGCTGCGTGCGCTGCCGCTGGCGGCGACGGGCTTGTAGGTGTCGGGAAGATTGCCGACGGCGATGAGGTCGCCTGCTTCGTCGAACAGACCGACTTCGCGCACGGTAAAGTTGCCGGTATCTTCGGCAATCAGCAGTTCGGCGATGATTTGCGCGGCGTTGTCGGGGTCGGTTTCGAGGTGGTTGATGCCGCCGCGGTAAACTTCGCGGGTGAGGGCGGCGGCGTTTTCAGACGGTGTAACGGCTTTGCCGCCGCCGTCGCCTACGGCCATTTCGGTCAGGTTCAGGCGTGTGCCCATGGCGGCGGCGCGGGCGAGTTTGGCTGCGCCTTGGCGGGTGATGAGGGTGAAGTATTGCTGGGTCATCGGGTTTCTTTCGCGTAAACGGTGAGGATTTGGCTTTCGTGCAGGGCGGCGGCGGTGCGGCTGCGGTTTTCGGCGGCCAGTTCGGGAACGAGATAGGGGTAAACGGTCAGAATGTCGCCTTGCAGCAGCAGGGCGGCGGTTTTCAGACGGCCTTGGCTCTGCGTGCTGAAATTGAGGGCGGCCAGATGGCGCGATACGGGCTTGGCGGCGGCCAGCAGGCGTTCGATTTCGGCTTTGTCGGCGGCGGTAAGCGGGGTTTCGCCGAACAAATCGAGGCGGAAGGTGCCGGGCTGCCCCTGCGGTTTGCTTTCAAACCATTCGGTCAGGCGCAGTTGCAGGCCGAACGGGCGGACGGCGTGTTCGAGCGCGGCAAGTGTGCCTTTGTGTTTGTGGGTTCGCCATGCCTGTTTGACGACTTCGCGCTTTTGCGCTTCTGTCCAGTTCTCGTTCCAATAGTCCACCGAAAACGCCCAAGCCAGATGGGGCAGCAGCGCGGCGGGGCAGCGGTCGGCCTGCCACAAATCGCGTATCGGGTGCGGCACGGGATAAATCTGGCTTTCGCCGAAGCGCTGCTCCAACAGGCTGCGGCTTTGCGGCTGGGCGGTTTTATTCATGGAAACCGCCGTATCGGATGTTGATGCCGGTGCACAGCGCGGCTTGGCGGTCGGAGACGGCGATGTTGGCGGCGGGTGCGGTCAGCTTGACGCCTTGCACGCCTTCGGCACGCAGCGCGGCGTAAATCATCGACAAATCGACATCGCGGCCGATACGGGCGTTGTCAGCCACGGCATCTTCGAGGCGGCGGCGGGCTTCGGCCAAAACCGGCTCGTAATCGGGCGTGGCAAACATTTTCAGCTCGGCTTCAATGCGGTATTCGATGATTTCGGCGGCCAGAACGGTAACGCGGTCGGCCACGGGGCGGCGGTGTTTGGCATTGACGGCTTCGCGCACGGCATTCAGGACGGCTTCGTCGGCGCGGCCGCCGTTATGGTGCGAGAGCACGGCGATTTCGACTTCGGCCGGGCGCGGGCTGACGGCGCGCACGTCTTTGATATGCGGGTGGGCATTGGCGGCAAAACTTTCGTAAGCGGCCTGCGGCCCCGCTGTGGAGAGCGTTTCGAAGGCGGCCTGCACGCGGCGGCGCAAGGCTTCGTCGCTTTCGCGGATTTCTTCGCGCGGCGGCTCGGCCTGCGGGTCGGCGGTTTGGATAATGAAGCGCTGCAAGTCCACATTGGCGGCGAGCTGATCCAAATCCGCGCCCGCTGCATAAGCCAGCAGCAGGCTTTGCGCGGCTTCGTTCAATTCCTGCCGCCACAGCATTTCGCTGTAGGCGCATTCTTCCAATAATTTCACAACGGGCTCGGATTCCAGCGCCAGCAGATTGCGCCAGTAATCGCGCTCTTCGGGCGGATACTGCGCGATAAACCGCGCTTTGCGCTCGGCCAGAATGTCTTCAAAACGAATCTGCTGCACCACATCGGGCGGCGGGATTTTGCTCAAATCGGTAATCTGCACGGCTACACTTCCATTTCAAAAATTTCGGCTTGCCCGCTCTCGGGCAGCTCGGTATCCAAGCGGATTTTCAGACGGCCTTCGCCCGCTTCTTCTGCGCTGATTTCGATGCGGCGGACAATAATGCGCGGCTCCCATTCGGCAATCGCAGTCACTGCCGCCGCGTGGCAGAGCATGACCACGGCGGGCGTGAGCGGCATATCCAGCAAATCGGGCAGCAGGCTGCCGTATTCTTCGCGCTGCACGCGCGTTCCGAGCCGTGTGAATAAAATGTTTTTGATTGATTGCGCGATATGCGCTTTGAAAGCCATCTGGCGGCCGGTGTCGGCGTTCATCATCAGTTGGGCGCTCCCGTGTTGCCGCCCGAAGTGGTGTCGGGGTGCGTATGCTCGGACAGCACCACGCCGTTGCTGCTGAGCGAACCGGTGTTGGCAAACTCGCCCGTGTGCGAAATCGTGCCGCTGATGCTTGTCCCTGCGCCGCCGCCGGTGCCGCTCATGCCCGCTTGGTAAGTGAACAGGCCTTGTACGGTAGCGGTTTGCTGAACTTGTACATTGCCGGTAAACACGGCTTGCGGTGTGTCAAAGGTTAAACTTTCTGCGGCTTCAACCGTGCCCGTTTTGATGCCGGAAATCCTCATCGCACCGGAAGCATGGTTGTATTCCACCCGTGCGCCGTCGGGAAAGGCGACAACGGTTTCGTCGGGCGAGGCAGAGGGCGCGGGAAATTGCGAAGAAGCCAAGCCGCACAACACCATGCCGTTGGCCGTTTCACCGCTCGGCGACAACAGCAAGCAGCGCTCGCCGACAGACGGCGCACGGTGCACAGACACGCCGCCCGCAGCGGGTACAAAATACGGCAGCCAGTCAGTCGTCAAACCACCGTGCCGCACGCGCACCAAACCGGCCGGATTGCTTTCGGCAACCGTGCCTTCTTTAATCAGGTTGGCAATCATGCGCTGGATTTCGCCGCTGTTCATCGTTGTGTTCCGAAAAAAAAGCCGTCTGTTCAGACGGCTTTGCCGTTTCAGGCAATCAAAAGGAAAGAGAATCACAAGTCACATCTTGTGCGGCTATTGTGCGGGCGGGCGCAACGGCGGGAAAGCGCAAACGGTTTTTACTGCGGCTTTAAGGATAAATCGGGAAGAAAACAGATAGAGAAAGGCCGTCTTAAAAGGCGTTCAGACCGGCGGGTTGTTTGTTTTTTTTTTAAAATAGGGTGTTTTTTTTTTTTGTTTGTAATGTCATCGTTTATGTTGAGTGGTTCAACAACGGTAAAAGCCCCTACCGAAGCAGGGGCAATTTACAGGGAGTGATGAAATGAATATCGTGACTATTCAAATCATTGTCTTCTTGGTTCTGTTAACGGTAAGCGCTAACGCTTACTAAGAACTGAGAAGCTGGGGAGTTAGGGCTCCCCAGTCCCAACCTTACCAAATCAGGCAATAATATGCAAGGGGAACGATATGGCGATGACACAAAACGAACGTTCGCAGAAATATTTTGAAAAATACGGCATCAAGCAGAAAAAGTTTAATTTGGAGCCGGAAACGCTGGCTTTGTTCGAGCAGTTGGCACAGGCAACCGGCAAATCGCAAACGCAGATTTTAAAAGATGCGGTCAGGGAATATGCTGCAAAACACGGTTTGGCTTGATAAAAGGCCGTCTGAATTGGTTTCAGCTTCGCAGAAACCCGCGATGCTCGTTTTAGCTGCGCTGAAAGCAAAGCTTTTCAGACGGCTTTCTAAAATAGATTTTAACAACAAATTTGTTAAATAAATTTGCAATAACAACAAAAATGTTTTATTGTGTTTTCACTGTATCGGAAAGGAGGCAGGATGAAATACAGTGAATTTAAAAGATGGCTGCTTTCGCAAGGCGTGGAATTTACCAAGCAAAAACGCGGCAGCCACCAGTTAATCAGGCTGGGAGAAAAAACATCGGTATTCCCGAACCACGGCAGCAAAGAAATCGGTACGGGACTGGTCAACAAAATCAAGAAAGATTTGGATTTGAAATAAAGGGTAAGCCCGTAAGGGCTTATCCGCTCAAAAGGATAAAATAATGCTCGCATACCCATACGAATTAACGCCCGACGATAACGGCACTTTTTTGGTTACGTTCCCCGATATTCCCGAAGCCGCTGCTGTGGCCGAAGATAAAGACAGCGTGGAAATCGAAGCTTTGGACGGTCTGATCTGTGCTTTGGAAGGTTATTTTGCCGACCGCCGAGCTATTCCGATGCCGTCTGAAAATACCGATGTACAAGGCCGCGTTGCTCTGCCTGCTTTGGAAACGTCAAAAGTGCTGCTGCTTAATGAGATGCTGGCGCAAGGCGTTAAAAAAGCGGAAATGGCGCGCCGTTTGGACGTACATATGCCGCAAATCGACCGCCTGCTGGATTTGCGCCACAACACTAAATTGGACTTTTTGGAAAAAGCCGCCGCCCGTTTGGGCAAGCGCGTCAATATCAGCTTTTCTTAACGTTTAAATTTCCTTTCCGATACAGTAAAAAGGCCGTCTGAAAACGAGCAAAGCGAGTTTCTGCGAAGCTAAAACGAGCATCGCGGGTTTCTGCGAAGCTGAAATGAATGCAGACGGCCTTTGTGTTACCCCGCCGACAGCTCGGCTTCGATGGTTTGGCGGATATAGGCTAAATCTTCTTCGGAGAAGCCCAACAGTTCGCGGGCGGGGAGTTTGTCGCGGCCGTGGTGGTGTTCGGCGGCGATTTCGGCCATCAGGCCGTCTGTAAAGCGGATTTCTGCGCCGTCGGCTGTGCCTCTGTGTTTGAGGTGGCGGCCGATTTTTTTGAACATTTTGGGCGGTTTGGTGCTGCGTTTTTTCAGGTAGATTTTGCTGCGCAGAAAGCCGCTTGCTTTGTAGGGCGGGTTGCCTAGGCCGTTTTCGCGCAGAATGATTTTTTCGCCGTCGTCGCGGATGATGTGGGCGGCGGACAGGTTTTGTTCTTTGAAATAGTTGAATTTCTGGCGGGTACTCAGGGTTTCGCCGTTTTTCAGACGGCGTAACTGCCAATAGCTGCCGCTGCGCGGGGCAAATGCTTCGCCGTCCGGTTCTACGTTGGCGCGGATGCGGGCGGCGTTGCGTTTTTTCAGTTCGGCGGCAAGCTGTTTGGCCAGCCGTGCGGTTTGGTTGCGGCTGAGGCGTCCGGCGAGGCGGTCGATGTCGGCAATGTAGCTGTCGAGGGCGCTCATCGGCTTGCTCCGATGATGTCTGCGATGCCGCCTGCCAGTTCGCGCTGATAGTGCGGCTCGGTTTTGGTATGGATATGGATTTGTCCTTTGTCGTCTTGGCGGGCGATAACGGTTTCGGTGAGTTTCAGCTCAATCAGAATGTCCCAGCGGTCGGATTCGAGCGGTTCGGCTTCAAAGGTGAACGGGCGTTCATTTCGGCGGTGCGGGCCGAGTATGTCGGGCTGGGCGGTTTGCAGCCAGTCGATGACGGCGATGTTGAGATAGGCGGGGTCGAGCGGGGTGTCTTCGACAAATACGCTGAGGGTGTAATGCTGCTGATAACCGAGTGTGCCTTTGTTGGGGCGGATTTCGCCTTCGGTAATGAACAGGCGCAGTTTTTCGGGGTGTGCGGCCAGCTCGGGCAGGGCGGTTTGCAGCTGTTTGCGCAGTGAAGCGGGTTTTTCCATACGGCGGCTTTCTGTTAATCGGCGCGGTATGGTAGCGGGCGGAAACGGAAGCGGAAAGCGGTGGCGGTTTTTAGCGGGATTTTTAGGATAGTTTTTTGATTTTTATGGAAAAGTGTTTGACTTTTATTGTAGGAACTCTTGTAATTATTCTTGTCGGATAAGCCGACAAACGGGAAAAGCCCCACCGAAGCGGGGCGATTCAGGAAGGATTACCAAATGAGCATGTTCATTAAAGTAATCGTTCTGGTGTTACTTGCTTTGATTAGCCGTCAAGCATGGTAACGTAGTACCAGACAGGGGGAGTAGCCGCTCCCCCGCTTCCGACACTATAAAGACAAACACAGGAAAAATCAACTATGGCTTTGACACGGAACGAAATTCAGAAAAAATCAGATGCCAAGCGCGGGGTTCAGCCGAAAACCTACAAGCTGCCGGTTGAAACCGTTGCGTTAATCAAGCGTTTGGCCGAAGCGCGCGGTATGACGCAGGTGGAATTGATACGGCAGGCTGTGGAAATGTTTGAAAAGGCTTGATGGAAGGCCGTCTGAATGTTCAGACGGCCTTTTTGTTTGATTTTTTTTGAAATATTGCTTGACTTTATTATTGTATGTATAATAATACTTTCATTGATTAGGAATAAAGAAATCCCGCCGTTGGAGGCGGCGGGAAATCCGAAAAAGAAAGGAGGTGATGAAAAATGATGGTTAAAATCCTAATCATAGTGATTTTATTAGTTATCAGCTTACCGGCTTACTAATTTAATCACTGAGTAAGAAAAAGGGCGGCAGAAACGCTGCCCTTCCTCCAAACTTTCAGTCAATATAGCAAAGGAAACGCAAAATGGCAAATGCACAAACGGAACATTCTAAAAAGCTGCGTTCGCAAACGGCTTCGCAATGGCAGAAAGAACAGTTGGCCAGCGGTGCGGTGCGGCAGATTACGCTACGTGCCAAGGCGGAGCAGATGGATATTATCGATGCGGCGATAGCGAAAGCGGGCGGCAGCCGCACGCAGGCTTTGTTGAAGATCTGCGAGGCTTATCTGGCGGATTGAGGAAAGGCCGTCTGAAAACTTATTCAGACGGCTTTTTTATGCGCGGAATTTCTGTTGTTGTTCGATTCTGATTTGGCAGTCGATACAGCAGCGGCAGCCGGTAACGGCGAGGCGGCGCGCTTCGGGGATAGGCTCGCCGCATTCTTCGCACTCGAAGGCGGAAACGGGTGCGGTGTTTTGCTGTTCGCGCCATTTGGCAAGGGCGGCGGCGCGGGCAAGGGCTTCGAGTTCGGCGGCGCGGTCGATGGGGTCGCTCACGGTTTTTGCTCCTCTCGGTTCGGGTTCTGGCATTGCGACAGGGTATCGCGGGCGGTTTTGCATTGTTGCAGTTCGTGCCGTGTGTCGAGATAGGCTTGGGCGAGCTGGCCGTTGGTGCGGATTTCGGGCTGAGGTATGCGGCATTCGGGAACGGCGGGGCAGCTCGGGGCGGTGATGACGGGGGCGGGCGTGGTGCAGGCGGCGAGGGCAACCGTTAAGCCAATCATCAGGATATTGCGGTATTTCATGCGGTTTTCCCTTTAATGTGTGGTTTGGTTTTCTATGCTGTTGCAGTAAAGAATAACGGGATTTTCCAGCGGCTCTGGATCGATTTTGTAGCAAAACGGCAGGATTTCGCCTGTTCTCATTTTGTGGACAGCAGACATGAAAAAGAAGACTTGGTCAGCCAGCCAAAACAGCCAGCGCAGGCGGTAGCGCGGGTAAACGATAGGCGAGCCGCCCGCCCGTTGCCAGTCGGCAATCCAAATCGGGCAGAACAGATGCCAGCCTTTGTGGGTAAATTCGATTTTGATTTTGTCTTTGGATGGGTTCATTTTGTTTGCTCCAATGCGGTTTGTACGTCTGCGGGCAGGGTTTGGCTGCTCCATGTGTGGTTTTGCTGTAAGGCGGCGGTAAGCTTGTTGACGGCGGCGGTGTGGGCGCGGTTTTGCCGGGTGAGTTCGGCCTGCATTTGTTCGGCGGCGGCGCGGTAGGCTTGGTGGGCGCTGCGTTCGTTTTGCAGGGTGTGTTGTGTGGCGGCTAACTCAGTTTTCAGACGGCCTTGTTCGGCGGTTTGGTGTTTGATGTAGGCGGCTTGGGCGGCGATGAGGGCGACGGCAATGGCGACGGTGGCGGGCAGGGCAATGTTCAGGGGGTTCATTTGGGGCTTTCTTACAGTTCGTTGGCGGGATAGATGCGGTTGATGTTGCCGCCGACGCGGATAATGGCGCCGGTGTGGACGGCAAGGCTGAATATCAACAGCCATACGGTGAAGTGGTCGGTTTTCATGGCGGCGGACAGGGCGGTGAGTGCCATTTGGACGAATATCAAATAGGCCAGCGCGGAGATTTTGGGTTTGTGGGTGCGGCCGCGTTTGTCGAACATCAACACGCGCAGGGCGGCGGTAAAGGCGAGGGTAATAATGGCGGCGGTTTGCAGGGCGGTCATGATTTATCCTCTTTTTTGACGCTGATTTTGACGGTGCTTACCCATTCGATCAGGCGCTGGACGATGATGACGACGAGGGCGGAAAACAGGGCGGCGGCGAGAAAGTCGTTTACTTGGATGTTCAGATGCTCGGGGAAAACCATCGCCAAGATATGGTTGGCGAAGCTTTTGGCGGAATCGCCGCCGAAAATGCCGCTGAGAAAGGCCACGGCGAAGAGCCATGCTTTGGCGAGTGTGCCGTGCGATTTTTGGCTGAGGATAAACAGGCTGGCGCCGACCACTGCGCCGAAGGCGACGGTGGCGGGCAGGTGGTAGCCGCCGATGACGATCAGTGCGGCGTTGATGGCGGCGGTGGTTTTTTGTTCGTTCACGGTTTCAGTCCCATAAGTTGACGGTTCGGCGCACGGGCAGGGTGTCGGGCTGCGGCGGCATTTTGACGGCGATGCCGGCGGGCAGTACGGCGGGGTAAAGGCACAGGCGCGGGTTGGCGGCGAGAACGGCTTCGACTTTGCCGCGTGCTGTGCCGTAGTGGCGGTAGGCGATGCTGCTTAAGGTGTCGCCTTGGCGGGTGATTTGGATTTGGGCTTCGGGCATGGTTTACTCGGTTCGGGTTGCGGCTTGGTCGGTTTAAGCGCTTTTCAAGCGCTACACCCCCACCTCAACCCTCCCCCGCAAGCGGGAGAGGGGGCAGTTTACAGTAGGAGATTTGGCGGGGTTAAATCAATTCGGCATCACAACGGCGGCGGCCGAGCAGGTCGGCAATGGCGAAATGGCCGTTGCGGCGGTGGTCTTCGGCCTGCTCTTGTTTGGCTTCGAAGCGGGTGCCTGTTTTGCCGGTGGCGTCGGTGTCGGCATATTTTTCTAAGAGCAGGGCTTTGGTGTAGCTCATCACGGCGCGGGCGAAACGGTATTCGGCGGCGGTTTTGCCGTTGAGGTGCGGCATCTCGCTTGCGGCTTGGGCGAGCGTGGTACAGCCGCGTTGCAGAGCGGCCGTCTGAAAAGCGGCCAGTTGTCCGGCAACCAGCAGGGCGGCTTCGGCGGCGCTGTGATAGAGGCGGCCGTCTGAAATATTGCTGTCGATACGCATTTGATCGCGGATTTGCGAGAGCGTGATTTCGGGGTAGAAGCTGCCGAGACTGACGGTTTCGGGGGCGGTGCTGTGCCCGTTTTCGTGCGGGCGGTCGGCGAAGACTAGGCCTTGCATTGGGGTTTCCTTTTATTTCAGGATGTCGGCTAGGGTTTTCAGGAAATGGGCGGCGGGATAGGCGAGAATGGCAAGGCCGAGACAAAATTTAATCCAGCGGCTTTTGCTGAGTTCCAACATGGCGGGTTCTCCAAAGGCTTTGACCAGGGCGGCCAATTTGGCTAAAATCAATTCCAATTTGTTCAATCTTTCCGTTTCAAAGGTTGAATGAGAACGCTGCGAAGTTCCCGCTTCGCGGCGTTTTTTTGTGGGTGTGCGGCGCGGCGGCAGCGCTTTTCAGATTTATCCTTGGAACGGGGACGCTCCTACGGTGCTGAAAGGCTGCCGCTGCCGCACGGCGCGGGGGAGCTTGGTTTTACGGTTCGGGCGGTTTGACGCCGCTTTGCGGCACACCCCCACCCCAGCCCTCCCCCGCCGGCGGGGGAGGGAACAGATGGCCGGCAGGTTCGGCGGCTTTATTTTTCCAATTTCTTTTTCAGGGCTTCGATGCGTTTTTTGACGCCGGCGCGGTCGTTGTAGGAAAGGGCTTTTTCATAGAGTACGAGGGCGCGGTGTTCGTGCGTGCCGCCGTGCTGTTCTTCGTGCCATTCGCCTGCGGCTTTGAGGTATTTGGCGCGGACTTGGTCGTAAAGGTTGAGGACGTGCAGGCCGGTTTCGGGGTCGGTTTGGGTGACCAGTGCGGCGGTTTTTTCGATGTTGGCCAGCGTGATGGTGCTGCCTGCTTCGATTCGGGAGGCGGTTTCTTCAATCAGCAAATCGGGCAGGGAGCGTTGGTAGTCGTCGGCGGCCTGAATGTTGTGGGTAATGGCGAAGTGGACGTAGGGCATGGCTTCGTCGAGTGCGCCGCTGTCGATCAGCCACAGGACGGCGGTGGCAAAGACGGTATCGTGCGGGTCGGGCGTACCGGCGGCCATCACTTCGTCCAGCCAGTTGCGGTATTTGGGCAGCATGTCGCGTTTGGCTACGGCTTTGTCGGGCAGGCCTTTGATGGCTTTCAAAAGCTGCTTGTCTTTGGCCATGGCCAGTTGCAGTTTTTGGTAGGGTTCGAGCGCGGCAAGGCCGCTGTTTTGGAGGGCGGCGCGGGCGGTTTCGGCTTCTTTGTGGGCGCGGGCGGGGTTGTGCATTTTTCAGACGGCCTTTCTTGGTTGGGCGGGCGGGTTTGATTTCAACGGCTTTGTACGCCGTACACCCCCACCCTAGCCCTCCCCCGCTGGCGGGAGAGGGGATTGTGTTTCTGCTCCCGCAGGTCGGGGTGGGGATTGTGTCGGGTTATTGGAGCAGGGCGGTGATGATTTCGGGCAAACGCCAAATCAGCAGCAGTAAGGCGAGGGAGGCGGTCAGGCTGCGGACGGTTCGGCGCAGTTCGGCGGGGCTGATGTTTTCGCTTTCCATGAGGTTTCCTAGTATTTTTAAGACAAATCGGTTATTATTTTTCAACTTCATTCCTTAGTTACGGTAAGGATTGGACAGGAAAGCCGCGATGCCCCCCAGCATGGCGGCTTTCTGTTGTTTGAGGCCGTCTGAAAGTGTGATTTTTCAGACGGCTTTCTGCTTTATGCGTCTTGCAGTTTGATGTTTTCCAAGAGGCAGCAGGCTTCGGGTTCTTC
>JAUNKU010000185.1 GCA_030532645.1 Neisseria sp.
CCGGTTTCCTGAAACAGTCGGGACACGGGCATTTGATGCCGAAAGTATGGCTGGGCGTGGCTTTGGCGGCGGTTTTGTGTTTTGCCGCCGGTATTGCGCTGTACAAAACCACCGGTGAAATTCCGCAGAAACAGCAGGAATTTGTGGTCGGTATCATCGGTTTGGTGGCCGTGGCGATGCTCACTTATATGATTTTGTGGATGCAGAAAGCGGCGCGTTCCATCAAAAAAGAGTTAGAACACTCAATTCAGACGGCCTTGTCCAAAGGCGGCTCGGGCTGGGCTTTGGTGGCGATGGCGTTTTTGGCGGTAATCCGCGAGGGCTTGGAGAGCGTGTTTTTCCTGATTGCGGTCTTTGAACAAAGCCCGACGGCCGGTATGCCGATCGGTGCGGCTCTGGGTTTGCTGGCTTCCGCGGTGGTCGGCGTTTTGCTGTATCAAGGCGGTATCCGGCTGAATTTGGCTAAATTTTTCCGCATTACCGGCATTTTCCTGATTTTTGTGGCGGCCGGTCTGTTTTCCGGCGCATTCCGCGCTCTGCACGAAGCAGGCGTGTGGAATATCGGCCAAACCGTATTGGCGGATTTCTCCGCCGTGCTGCACGAAGACAGTCCGCTGGGCGTATTGGCAGGCGGTTTTTTCGGTTACACCGACCATCCGACCGCCAGCGATTTGGCCGCTTATCTGATTTATCTGTTTCCCGTTTTATTTTGGTTTTTGCGCGGCAGCCGTGCCGCAACACACGTTAAAGGAGAGAAATGATGAATGCTTTGAAACTGAGCAGCGTATCCGTTTTACTGGCTTTGGGCTTGACCGCCTGCCAGCCGCCCGAAGCGGAAAAACCGGCCGCCTCTGCCGCGGCTTCGGCGGTCAATTCAGACGGCAGCGTGAATGTGGCGGTAAACGATAATGCCTGCGACCCGATGGAATTAACCGTTCAAAGCGGCAAAAACGTGTTCAACATTACCAACCTTTCCGGCCGCAAGCTGGAATGGGAAATCTTGGACGGCGTAATGGTGGTGGACGAACGCGAGAACATCGCGCCGGGCTTGTCCGACAAAATGACGGTTACCCTGCTGCCGGGCGAATATGCGATGACCTGCGGCCTCTTAACCAATCCGCGCGGCAAGCTGATTGTGGAAGACAGCGGCTTCAAGCCGGAAGCGCAGCAAGCCGATTTGAGCGCGCTGGCGCAGCCTTTGGCCGACTATAAAGCCTATGTTCAGGAAGAAGCGAAGCTGCTGACCGAGAAAACCGCCGCTTTTGTTGCCGCCGTCAAAGCAGGCAAAATCGATGAAGCAAAAGCACTGTTTGCCGAAACCCGTTCGCATTACGAGCGCATCGAGCCGATTGCCGAGTTGTTCAACGAACTTGATCCGGCCATTGACGCGCGCGAAGACGATTTCAAACAAGGCCCGAAAGACCCTGAATTTACCGGCTTCCACCGCTTGGAATACGCTTTGTGGGTGGAAAAAACCACGGACGGCGTGAAAGAAGTGGCCGACCGTTTGGAAGCAGACGTGCAGAAACTGGCTGCTGAAATCGATGCGCTGAACTTCCCGCCGAGCAAAGTCGTAGGCGGCGCGGCCGTGCTGATTGAAGAAGTGGCCGGCAGCAAAATCAGCGGCGAGGAAGACCGTTACAGCCACACCGATTTGAGCGACTTCCAAGCCAATATCGAAGGCGCGGAAAAAATCGTTGCGCTGTTCCGCAATGCCGTCAGCGAGAAAAATCCGGCGCTGCTGGAAGCGGCCGATGCCAACTTCAAACGCGTGAACGAGATTTTGGCGAAATACAAAACCGACAAAGGCTTTGAAACCTACGACAAACTCTCCGAAGCCGACCGCAAAGCATTGCAAGGCCCGATTAACGCGCTGGCCGAAGATTTGGCGAAATTCCGCGGCACATT
>JAUNKU010000186.1 GCA_030532645.1 Neisseria sp.
GTTTTGCTGTTGGCGCACGAGCAAATCGGCGATGCGTTTGCTGCACTGGTGCGGCACTTCTTTCAGAATATTCCGGACTTCACCGCTATTGTCGGCGTACAGCCCGATGAAGATTTGGCCGCAGTCCGTGCGCGGATTGATGCTGCGCTGGCTGCGCTGCCGCCGCATTCGGGCGTGTTGGCGCTGGCGGATATTTTCGGGGCAACGCCGTTTAATGCGGCACATATTTCAGTATCGCCCGATTTTGTGCTGGTTTCAGGGCTGAACGTACCGATGGCAGTGAAGGCGGTGCAATATGCGCCGCTGGCGGAAAATTTGGCGGATTTGGCCGAAGCGGTACGCGCGGCCGGTGTGAAAGGCATTATCGAGGCCGAACCAGCCGTTCAGGGATAAGGGGAAAAACAATGCTGAAACAGGAAGTGGAAATCATCAACAAGCTCGGGCTGCACGCGCGCGCGTCCAGCAAGTTTGTTCAGACGGCCTCAGGCTTTCAAAGTGAGGTTTGGGTCAGCCGTAACGGCAAGCGCATCAACGGCAAAAGCATTATGGGTCTGATGATGCTGGCGGCAGCCAAGGGAACGACTGTCGAGCTGGAAACAGACGGTGCGGACGAAGCGGCGGCAATGGACGCGCTGACGGCGCTGATTGCCGATTATTTCGGCGAAGGGGAATAAGATGAGCATTGTGCTGCACGGCGTAGCGGCAGGCAAAGGCATTGCCATCGGCCGCGCGCATCTGTTGGTACGCGGTATGGACGAAGTACCGCAGCTGGATTTGCCGCCGGAAGAGATTGCGGCGGAAAAAGCGCGCTTTGAAGCGGCAGTGAAAAGTACGCGTCGCCAAATGGAGCAGCTGCGCAGTACGCTGCCGGAAAATGCGCCGACCGAGCTGGGCGCGTTTATTTCGCTGCATTTGATGCTGCTGACCGATGTTACCCTGTCGCGCGAACCGTTGGATATTATCGAAGAACAGCATATCAATGCGGAATGGGCGTTGAAAATCCAAACCGACCGCCTCAGCCGCCAGTTTGATGCCATCGGCGACGAATACCTGCGCCAGCGCAAACAGGATATGCTGCAAGTGGTCGAGCGGATTTACAACAATTTAATCGGCCAAAGCAACGAATTGAGCGCGGAATGGAATTTGTGGGAAGACACGATTTTAATCGCCCACGATTTATCGCCTGCCGACACGGTGTTTCTGAAAGAGCAGAAAATTCAGGCATTTGTTACCGATGCCGGCGGCCCGACCAGCCACACGGCGATTTTGGGGCGCAGCCTCGATATTCCTTCGGTAATCGGCGTACACAACGCGCGCGAACTGTTGAGCGAAAACGAATGGGTGATTGTGGACGGCATCAACGGCGTGCTGATTATCAACCCCGATGATTTGGTGCTGGCCGAATACCGCCGTCGCCTGCGCGACTACAAAACCAAAAAACGCGAGCTGAACAAGCTGAAAAACGCGGCCGCCGAAACCGCCGACGGTACGCAGATCGAGATGCTTGCCAATATCGAATCGGCCGAAGACGTGAAAGCGCTGCACAAAGCCGGTGCCGACGGCGTCGGCCTGTTCCGCAGCGAGTTTCTCTATCTCAACCGCGACACGCTGCCGGACGAAGAAGAGCAGTACGAAGTGTATGCCGACATCGTGAAAAAGCTCAAAGGCAAGCCGCTGACTATCCGCACGGTGGATTTGGGCGTGGACAAAAATCCGCGCTGGTTCGGCCACAACGGCTCGCCCAACGGCAGCCTCAATCCGGCGCTGGGCTTAACCGGCATCCGTTTGTGCTTGGCCGAACCGGTGATGTTCCGCACCCAGATGCGCGCGGTATTGCGGGCGGCGGCGCACGGGCCGGTCAATCTGATGTGGCCGATGATTGCTTCTGTATCCGAAGTGAAACA
>JAUNKU010000018.1 GCA_030532645.1 Neisseria sp.
GTCAGGCTTTTCAGTTTCAGGTTATATGATTTGCCGTCGTCGGTATAAATGATTTGTGCCGGAATATTGCCCAGTTCGGTGGCGAAGGAATAGTTTACCGTATCGCCGCCGCGGCGTACGCGGTAGTTGGCAATCGGAGTTTTACCGCCGGCGAGGCTGTATGTGCCGGTACCGGTTTTGTTCAGGCCGCTGACGGGATAGAGGTTTTTGCCGTTGGTAATTTTCAGGCCGGCCGGCAGTTTGCCGTCGTTGGCGGCGAGCTGCCAAGAAAGGGCGAACAGGTCTAATGCAGTGCCGCTGATGTTTTCGGTTTTGGTGTCGCCGACTTTGCCGTAGCTGACTTTGCCGCCGCTGAACTTGGCTTCGGCATATACTTTGCCGTTGCGTATGTCGCGGTAATAGCTCGGTTTTAATGTGTTGCCGGCAATGCTGCCTGCGCTTTCAAAACGGATTTTGTAGAGCGGCACTTTGATGTCGGAAACGATTTTGTAGCTGTTGCTGCTGCGGGTAAAGGTCATTGTGGCCGGAATGCCGTAAGAGCCGGAATATTGCAAAACGGCGCTTTGCGGCAGCTCGGCGGCTTGTGCTGCGCCTGCACTCAGTGCAGCGGCAAGAGCGGCGGTGAGAATGTGTGTGCGTTTCATCTTGTTTCCTTTCTGAGAAGGTGTGTTTGTTCAGGCAAGCAGGGCTTCAACGGCGTTTTTATGGGTGCTGCCACTGACGCGGTTGCCTTCGATTTTCAGACGGCCTGCAACAAAATCGGCTACGGCCTGCGGGAAGAGCCGGTGTTCGGCGGTCAGGACGCGTGCGGCGATGTCGTCTGCTGTATCGCCGTCCAAAATCGGTACGATGCCTTGCGAAATAATCGGGCCGCAATCCAGTTCGGCGGTAACGAAGTGAATGGTGCAGCCGGCAACGCGGCAGCCGGCTTCTAAAGCGCGTTCGTGGGTGTGCAGACCGGTAAAGGCCGGCAGAATCGAAGGGTGGATATTGATTAAACGGCCTTCGTAATGCGCGCAGAATTCGGGCGTTAAAATCCGCATAAATCCGGCCAGTACGACTAAATCGGGCTGATAGCCGTCAATCAGCTTCATCATTGCCGTGTCGAAGGCCAAACGGTTTTCAAACTGTTTGTGGTTCAGCGCAGCAGTGGCAATGCCGCGCTCGGCCGCCCAAGCCAAGCCTGCGGCGGCTTCGTTGTTGCTGATGACGGCGGCGATTCGGGCATTCGGAATGTTTGCATTGACGATGGCCTGCATATTGCTGCCGCGTCCGGAAATCAGGATAACGATGTTTTTCATAGCGTATGCTTTCGCGAAAACGGAAAAATAGAACGGCTTGCTGTTCGGGGCAAGCGGTTTGATGTTTTTTGATGTTTCTTAACGCAAAGGCCGTCTGAAAGCGGATACAGAGCAGTTTCCAATGTGTCGGAACGGTATTTTCAGACGGCCTTCAAACGGCAAAATGCCTCCCTGAGGGCAGGGAGGCACGGCTTTACATTCAGGCTTTTTTGTTGGCCAGCGCGGCTTTGATGTAGGCGCTGAACAAAGGGTGGCCTTTACGCGGAGTAGAGGTAAACTCGGGGTGGAACTGGCAGGCGAAGAACCATTGTTTCTCCGGCAGCTCAATGGTTTCCACCAAACGCTCGTGACCGGCCGATACGCCGCCGATAACCAAACCGGCTTCTTCCAGCTGCGGCAGATAGTTGTTGTTCACTTCATAACGGTGGCGGTGGCGCTCTTTGATTTCGGTGCTGCCGTAAATCTTGGCGGCCAAGCTGCCTTCGTTCAACTCGACTTCTTGCGCGCCCAAACGCATCGTACCGCCCAAATCGGCGTTTTCATCGCGTTTTTCCACGCTGCCGTCAGCGCTTTGCCATTCGTCAATCAGCGCAACTACCGGATGAGCGGCTTTCAGGTCAAACTCTGTTGAGTTCGCGCCTTCCAAACCGGCTACGTTGCGTGCATATTCAATCAGCGCAATCTGCATACCCAAGCAGATGCCCAAATACGGAATATCGTTTTCACGCGCGTATTTTACGGCGGCAATTTTGCCTTCTACGCCGCGTACGCCGAAGCCGCCCGGTACCAAAATCGCATCCATATCTTTCAATACAGATACATCGCCGCCGTTCTGTTCGATGGATTCGCTGTCGATGTAGGTAATCTGAACATCGGTTTCGGTATGGATACCGGCGTGTTTCAGCGCTTCGATCAGTGATTTGTACGATTCGGTCAGATCGGTATATTTGCCGACCATTGCAATTTTGACAGTGTGTTTCGGATTTTTAATCGCGTAAACGATTTTTTTCCATTCGGTCAAATCTGCTTGCTTGACATTCAGTTGCAGTTGCTCAGTGATAATCGTATCAATGCCTTGGTTGTGCAGCATTTCCGGAATTTCGTAAATGCTCTCGGCATCGTAGCTGCCGACCACTGCGCGCTCTTCCACATTACAGAACAGCGCGATTTTGCGGCGTTCGTCGTCAGGAAGAGGGCGGTCCATACGGCAAATCAGAATATCCGGCTGGATACCGATGCTGCGCATTTCTTTAACGGAATGCTGGGTCGGTTTGGTTTTGATTTCGCCAGCAGCCGCAATGTACGGCACATAGCTTAAATGTACGAACAGGGTGTTGCTGCGGTTAAGCTGGCTGCGCATCTGGCGGATGGCTTCCAAGAACGGCAGAGATTCGATATCGCCGACTGTGCCGCCGATTTCGACAATGGCAACATCATAGCCTGCCGCACCTTCGTGGATACGGCGTTTGATTTCGTCGGTGATATGAGGGATAACTTGAACCGTGCCGCCCAGATAGTCGCCGCGGCGTTCTTTGGCAATCACGTTTTCATAAACTTGACCGGTACTGAAACTGTTGCGTTTGTACATCGTTGAATTGATGAAACGCTCGTAGTGGCCCAAGTCCAAATCGGTTTCTGCGCCGTCTTCGGTAACGAATACTTCGCCGTGCTGGAACGGGCTCATTGTGCCGGGATCTACGTTGATATACGGATCCAGTTTCAGCATCGTTACGTTGAGACTGCGCGATTCGAGAATAGTGGCAATAGAAGCGGCGGCGATACCTTTACCCAATGAAGATACTACGCCGCCGGTTACAAAGATAAACTTAGTCATAATGCTGTCGCTTTGTTGGAATGCGTAATTTTAGCCAAAACCGCCGCCGCTTGCAACTTGCAGCAAACGGGCGGAAGGCCGTCTGAAAACGCATTGTGTCGGTTTTCAGACGGCCTTCGGTAAATTCTGAAACAGGCGGTTCAGCGCACGCAGGTATTCAGCCACATTTTGCGCTGTTCGGGGTTCAGAAGCTGGTAGAGCTTGTGCTGGATGGCCAGTTCTTCCACGGCAAACTGCTGGCTAGGTGCATAGCGCGTATTGACATAGCGCACGGCGTTTTGCTCGTTGAACGACGGTGCGGCGAGCAAAGCCTGAATCTGCTGGCGGCGCGGACGTTCCATACGACGCTCCAAAGCGGCCGTTTTGTCGATAGCCTGCTTGTATGCCGTACGCAAGTCGCGCAGTTGGGCGAATTGCTCTTTGCTCAATTTGAGCTGGCGGATATCGCAGTTCGGATGGAAATCCTGTGTTCCCAACGGATGGGCTTGGGCGCTTAACGGCAGGCCGCAGGCCAGTGTACTGAGCAGAAGAATGAATTTATGGCGCATCATTGTTTTCTGAATGGTGGCTGTTTCGAGTAAAACTACTATACCCGTTTGGCTTGTCAAAAGCAGCATAAAGGCTGAAAAATTGCGTAAAATATCGCTTTTTACGGCGGCGTTGTGCCGCAGGATAACAGGAAACCGTGATGACAGAGCAAAAATTCCGTATTGCGCCGAGTATTTTGTCGGCCGATTTTGCCCGTTTGGGCGAAGAAGTCAGCCGTGTAATCGAAGCCGGCGCCGATTTGATTCATTTCGATGTAATGGACAACCATTATGTGCCGAATCTCACTTTCGGCCCGATGGTGTGCGCCGCACTGAAACCGTATGCCACCGTGCCGGTGGACGTGCATTTGATGGTTGAGCCGGTGGACGATTTGATTCAATCTTTCGCCAAAGCCGGTGCCGACATCATTACCTTCCACCCCGAAGCCAGCCGCCATATCGACCGCAGCCTTGCGTTAATCCGCGATCAAGGCTGCCAAGCCGGTTTGGTACTGAATCCGGCGACTTCCGTTTCCGTACTGGAAAACGTGCTCGACCGTTTGGATATGGTGTTGCTGATGTCGGTTAATCCGGGCTTCGGCGGCCAAAGTTTTATTCCGCATACTTTAGAAAAAATCCACCAAACCCGTGCGCTGCTCGACCGTTATCAGGCGCAAACCGGCCGTTTTATCGCTTTGGAAGTGGACGGCGGTATTAAAACCGATAATATCGCGGCGGTTGCGGCAGCAGGTGCCGATACGTTTGTGGCCGGTTCGGCGATTTTCGGCCAAGCGGACTACAAAGCGGTGATTGATGCGATGCGGCGGGAGTTGGCGGAGGTTTAAGGCCGTCTGAAAAAAGTGTTGACGGTTTGAATGGATGTCTGGCGCGGCAAATGCGTTTGCTGCGTAATGGTGTACGGAACATTTTGAAAATTGCCGTTTCATCATAATCGGCTTGAAAACTACTGCTCCGTCATACTCGGGCTTTACCCGAGTATCTTCCCCGTTTGTGTTTCAGGAAGTTGGGCGGAGGAGATACTCGGGGTCGAGTATGACGGGATTTTTGTGATAGAAAAAAACGGTGGTTTCGACTTCGTTGAGATTGTTGTTTCCGCTTCGCAAATTCGCAAAAACCACGCTTTGATTTCGTTCAACCTCGCTAAAACTCTGTTTTCAGACGGCCTCTGCTGCCGAATATCAAGCAAAAACAAACAAAAAGCGCAGCCGGAACAATCGGGCTGCGCTTTTTTATCCTTTCTTGATTAAGCCGAACGGGATTCGGTTTGGCCTTTATTTGAGCCGGTGCTGTTAAATGCGCGTTTGGCTGCTTGGAAAATTTGTTGACGTCTGCGGTGTTGCATAACCTCTCCTTTTTTGTTGTTTATCGGAATTGCCGTGAGAAGCATTTCCGGCAATATGGTGCTCGGGAGCGGAAATTGCAAGCGGTTTTACGCGATTGAACTTTTGTTAATGGGAAATCAGGGAAAGAAGGCCGTCTGAAAAAACGGCTTTTCAGACGGCATTGCTAGCTGCGGCAGGCTGTGTTACGGAAACAGCAGCGCCCAAACGCTGCGGCCTTCTCCGTGCAGAATCATCAGGGTACGCGCGGCGGAAGCGGTATTCATTACTTCTAGCCCGATACCTTGTGCGGCGAGGAATGCTGCGGTTTTCGGGTGGAGGAAACGCTGTTTCGCGCCGCTGCCAATCAGGACGACTTCGGGACGGCCGTATTCTGCCAAAAGTTCGGCAAAGCGGCTGTCGTCCAGTTGTTCGAAATGTTCAGACGGCCTTTCAAATACGCCGTTCGAAGCAAGGACAATCGGCGTTGCGTAGCTTTTGCCGCCGATTTCGATGCGGCCTTCGGCGTAGCTTTCTACGGTAGGGAAATCGTGGTTCGGGTGTTCGGTAAACTGCATATTCGGATTTGAAAAAAGGCGGTTTGCAGGAATAATTTGTGATGCAAAAAAAGGTAAATTCGGGTAGGATTCTTTCTTTTTTGCCTCGGCAGTTTAAACAATCTGCCCGCGCTTAACAAGGAACAGAGAAAAAGCTATGAAAGCTGTGAATGTTGGTATTTTGGGTTTGGGAACAGTAGGCTGCGGTACGGCACGTGTGTTGCAGGACAATGCGGCGGAAATCAGCCGTCGCTTGGGCCGCGATGTGCGCGTGGCGGCGGTGTGCAGCCGCAGTGCGGAAAAAGCGCGTGAAATTGCGCCGGATGCTGCGTTTACCAGCGATCCGTTCGAGCTGGTCAGCCGCGACGATGTGGATATTGTGGTGGAGCTGTTCGGCGGTACGGACATTGCCAAAGATGCGGTGCTGAAAGCTTTGGAAAACGGCAAACACGTGGTAACGGCGAACAAAAAACTGCTTGCCGAATACGGCAATGAAGTGTTTGCACTGGCCGAGCAGAAAAATGTGATGGTGAATTTTGAAGCGGCAGTGGCCGGCGGTATTCCGATTATCAAAGCTTTGCGCGAAGGTTTGGCGGCCAACAATATCCGCTCCATCGCAGGCATCATCAATGGCACGAGCAATTTTATTCTCAGTGAAATGCGCGAAAAAGGCAGCGCGTTTGCCGATGTTTTGAAAGAAGCGCAGGCGCTCGGTTATGCCGAAGCCGATCCGACTTTCGACATTGAGGGCCACGATGCCGGCCATAAAATCACCATTATGTCGTCTTTGGCTTTCGGTACGCCGGTCAACTTCCAAGCCTGTTATCTGGAAGGCATCAGCAAGCTGGAAAGCCGCGACATCAAATACGCCGAAGAGTTGGGCTACCGCATCAAATTGTTGGGCATTACGCGCAAAACCGACAAAGGCATTGAGCTGCGTGTTCATCCGACCCTGATTCCGGAAAGCCGTCTGATTGCCAATGTGAACGGCGTGATGAATGCCGTGCGCGTGCAGGCCGATATGGTGGGCGAAACCTTGTATTACGGCCCCGGTGCAGGCTCGTTGCCGACCGCCAGCGCGGTGGTGGCCGATATTGTCGATATCAGCCGCCTGATCGGTGCCGATGCGGAAAACCGTGTACCTTATCTGGCTTTCCAAGCCGAACAGGTTAAGGAAATGGCGATTTTGCCGATGGACGAAATCACCAGCAGCTACTACCTGCGCGTTCAGGTGGACGACAAAACCGGCGTGCTCGGTCAAATCGCCAATCTGCTGGCTGAGCAGGGCGTGTCGATTGAGGCGCTGATTCAGAAAGGCGTGATTGACGGCGGCCAAGCCGAAATCGTGATTCTGACCCACAGCACGGTGGAAAAACAGGTAAAAGCCGCGATTGCCGGTATTGAAGCCTTGGACGCGGTGGACGGCAAAGTGGTGATGATCCGTATGGAGAGCCTGTATGGATAAGCAGCCTGAAATGCCGTCTGAAAACGGGCAGAACGAACAAACGGTAGATTTGACGGCGGAGCAGCAGGCCGAATTAGCCGAGAAAAAACGCAAATCCAAAGCCAAAATCCGCACTATCCGCGTATGGCTTTGGGTGATTGCGCTGTTGTTTGCCGGCTTCTTTTTCCTGTCTACCTGCGCGATGACCAAGCCGCAGTTCAAGGCCGAAGTAGTGGAATCGTGTATCCGCAATGTACCGATGGTGCAGAAATGGAAAGACGATATGGCTGCCCGCGGCTTGCCTGCCGATTCAGGCAAACTGGTGGCCGATTACTGCGTGTGTATGTGGGAAGAGCCGATCGACAAGCTGACTTCGCAACAGATTAAAGCCTTCGGCGATGCCGATGCGGCAACCCGTTTGGCAATGTTAAGCGAGGCGGCAGGCGGCGAAGCGGGCTTTGAAGCGCGCGACAAACAGTGCGTGGCGCGTTTGAAGGTGGATTAAGCGGTTTTTGCTGAAATCGGGAGGATTGCGAATGAAGGAAGCAGATTTTATAACGGTTGATGCCGTGTTTCCCGTGAGTGATTTTCTCAGTATCGAAGAGCTGCTTTCCGGAGAATGCGATATACCAAGCAGCCGCATTTATACCTTCAAAGCCGAAGTGGATGCCGGTTTTCAGGTCGGCGATTTTGCGCTGGTTCACGCTGGATTTGAAGTGAAAATCGTGCAAATCGTTAATGTCCACCGAACGCCGCGTTTGGGTAATCCGTTGGTTTCGGAATACAAGTGGGCGATTCAAAAAATCGACTCATCGGCTTTCCGCAAGCGCTTGGCGCAAGAACAGAATCCGGATATTCGGATTCATTAAACACAATAGCCGGCAGGACATACGCTGTATGCCTGCCGCTGTCATTGCCGTCTGATCTGCTTGGGCGGCTGTATTAACAGGAGGCGGACTGTGCCGTTTCTATCGATTGAATTTGCATTCGCATTTCTGATTTTCTTTCTGCTCTACTGGCTCTGTGCGCCGAAACCTGCGTTGCAGAACGGCTTGCTGCTGTTTGCCGGATTGGGCTTGCTGGCTTATGTATCCGTACCGGCGATGCTGACGGTGGTGGCATTTTCGCTGCTGACTTCCTGTATCGCCGTCGGTTTGAGCCATTCTTCGCGCCAAGGCGTGCGTAAAACGTGGCTGGCGGCCGGTATTGTTGCGGCACTCGCCAATCTTTCCTTTTTCAAGTATTACGACTTTTTCCGTCCGGCATTGCAGCAATATCTCGGCGGCGAGGCGGCCGATATTCTGATGCCGCTGGGCGTGTCTTATTACACTTTCCAAGCCATCGCTTATTTGGTGTCGCTTTACCGCCGCGGAGATGTGCGCCTGCGTTGGTATGATCTGCTTTTGCATTTCAGCTTTTTCCCGACCATCACTTCCGGCCCGATTATCCGCGCGGGCAGTTTTAAAAGTGCAGTCGGCGTTCAGCAGGGCATCAGCAGCCAAATTCAGACGACCTCGCGCCGCAGCATTATCCGTCCGGCTTTGGCAGTCGGCCTGATTTTGCTCGGTGTCAGCAAAAAATGGTGGCTGGCCGGTACGCTGGCAGACGGCTGGGTTGATCCGGTGTTTGAAAATCCGATGCAGTACGACATTGTTGCCGTACTGACCGCGATGTACGGCTATACCGCGCAGCTTTTCCTTGATTTTTCAGGCTATTCGGATTTGGTGATCGGTTTGGCGATGCTGCTCGGTTTCCAGCTGCCGCAAAACTTCAATATGCCGCTGCGTGCTTTCAATATCCGCGATTTTTGGGACAGATGGCACATTACGCTGTCCACCTGGATTCGCGACTATATCTATATTCCGCTCGGCGGCAGCCGCGGCGGCTTTACCCGAACGCAGATTAACCTATTGATTGCAATGGTGCTGTCCGGTATCTGGCACGGCTCGGGTTGGAACTTCCTGCTGTGGGGGCTGCTGCACGGCGTGGCGCTGGTGTTGCTCAATATCGGCGATAAAATCGTCGGCCGCCGCGAGGCTTTGGCGTCAACGAAAATCGGTAAATTCATCGGCGTGTTGGTTACGGTAAATTTTGTTTGCGCCGCTTTTGTGGTGTTTCGTACCACCAGTTTGGACGATGCCGCTTTGATGTTCCAAGCGTTATGGTACAACCCGAATCCGGCTGCACTGCCTGCGCTTGATGTGTTGGCAGTGCTGGCTTTGATGGTGTTGTCGTTGCTGTTTTACGGCTTGCTGACCAAGGGTTTCCGCGGTTTTGTTGCAATGCTGGAAAAAATGCCGGTATGGTTGTGGGCGCTGCCGGTGGCGGCGGTAATGGTATTGTTGATGGTGCTTGCGCCGTCGGGTATTCCGGGGTTTATCTATGCAAACTTCTAAATCTCAGGGCAAAACCCTTGCCGCGCTGTATTTTGCCTTGCTCTGTTCGGCTGGTGTGCTGACTTGGTTTTCGCAAAAATCCATCAATGCGTATTGGCAGCAAACCTATCATCAGGCCGGTATTTTGGAACCGCTCGACCAATACGGATGGTGGCGCAAGGGCGCGGAAGCGCAAGAAGCGGCAAATGCTTTATATCAAGACGGTTTGGCTTGGTTTGCCGGGCAGGGCGCGGTGTGGGAAGAATATGCCGCTTCTTTGATGCCGTCTGAAAAAACGGTGGAACAGCCGGCTCCTGCGCTTGCCGATACGCCTGCTTCGGCGCTGGTGCCGAATACGGTTGCCGCTTCCGAAGCGGCTTCCGATACAGCGGCTTCGGCAACAGCTTCCATTGCTACGGCTTCGGAAGCCGTTGTTCAGACGGCCTCTGCACCGGAAAGTGCAGCTTCTGTACCATCGGCAATGCCGTCTGAAAATCCACAGCAAATCGTATTACGCAGCGGCGACAAGGTATTTTTCGCAGGCGATTCTTTGATGCAGGGCGTTGCGCCGTTTGCCCAGAAACACCTGAGCAGCAGCTACGGCATTGCTTCGCTGAACCTCAGCAAACAGAGCACCGGTCTGTCGTATCCGAGCTTTTTCGACTGGCCGGCAACAATCGAAAAAAATGTAAAAGCCGATGCGGCCATCAAACTCTTGGTGGTATTCTTGGGGCCGAACGATCCTTGGGATTTTCCGAATCCGCAAAACAAACGCCAAATCCTGAAATTCAAATCGCCCGAATGGGAAGCCGAATACCGCTCGCGCGTGAACCGCATTGTGGAGAGTGCGAATGCTGCCGGAGTCAAAATCATTTGGTTGGGCGTTCCGTATATGAAAGGCCGGAAGCTGAACGAGCAAATGCGTTATCTGGACGGCGTGTTGGCCGATGAATTGAAAGGTAAAGTGTTGTGGCTGCCGACAGCCGAGCTGCTCAGCGGCGGCACAGGGCGTTATCAGGACACCGCGCCTTATCAGGGCAAAAACGAGCGGATGCGGAGTAAAGACGGCATTCATTTCACGCCGAAAGGGCAGAAACGTTTGGCCGACTATATCGCCGAACATATCCGCTACGAGCCTTAACGCCGCGCCTGATGCCGCTTCTGAAAGACGGCCGGAAAACCGCTCTGATTGAAGAAATCAACACACAAGCCGCGTCCGATTGCGGGGCGCGGCTTTTTATTGGGGAAAAAATGTACAAACCGAAAACCTTCATTCTAGCCGCTGCCTGCGCTGCGGCACTGAGCGCTTGCAGCACACCGGCGGCAGCCGTGCCGTTGGCCGATTTTCAAAACGGCAAAGCCGCGTGGCAGGAAAAATTAGGCCGTCTGAAAAACGGCAGCAACAGCAAATTCCGCATCGTACAAATCGGTGATTCACACACCGCCGGCGATTATTTCACACAAGAGCTGCGTGCCCGTTTGCAGGCCGAGTTCGGCAACGGCGGCATCGGTTGGGTGCCGCCTGCCGCCGTTCCCGGCCAGCGCACAGCTGAAGTCAGCCAAAAAGGCAGCGGCTGGCAGGTGTTGAGCAGCCGTAAAAACAGCGGCGATTTTCCGCTCGGCGGAATGATGATGCGTTCTTCGGGTTTCGCTTCAATGAATATCGCACCGAGAAGCGAAGCGGCAGGCGAACAGGATATTACCTTTACTTTGCGTCCGGTATTGGCATCGCAGCCCTTGATGTTGAACGACGGCGGCGTGCTGAAACCGATCGGCGCAGGCAGCAGTTTCGGTTGGCAGCACCAAACCGTGCGCGGCAAGCTGCCGTTTGCATTTGAAAGCAGTGAAGGCGATGTATGGGAAGTCGGCCCGATCGGCATTGAAAACACGCAGAGCGGCGTAACCGTATCCGCGCTCGGCATCAACGGCTCGCAGTTGAGCCATTGGAGCAAATGGCGCAACAGTTGGGCGCAGGATTTGCAGGCAATGAAAGCCGATTTGGTGGTGCTGGCTTACGGTACGAACGAAGCGTTCAACAAAACCATTGATATTGATGAAACCCGTGCCGTCTGGCAGCAAACCGTCCGCCAAATCCGCGCTGCGCTGCCGGAAGCCGGTATTCTGATTGTCGGCGCGCCCGAGTCGCTGACCGGCAAGAGCGGCGAATGCGGCCAACGTCCGGCCAAACTCAGTGCCATTCAGACAATGCAACGTCAAATCGCGCAGCAGGAAAAAACCTTGTTTTGGTCGTGGCAGGACGCAATGGGCGGCGAATGCAGTATGAAAAACTGGATGGCGCAAGGCTTGGGCGCGAAAGACGGCGTACATTTCAGCGCAACAGGCTACCGTCAGGCAGGCGGCAAACTGGCCGATGCGCTGATTGAGTTTACCGGCGGCAGCAGCCGTCTGGCTTGGTAAGCAAATAAAAAATCCTTGACCGTTTCTAATAAGCGGCAGGGATTTTTCACAGGAAAGCAAGCGGTGGTAACTCAGCTTGAAAGCCGCTGCCCGCAAGCGAAGGCCGTCTGAAAAACAGTATTTTCAGACGGCCTTGCGGTTTCAAACCGTCATTCCTGCGGCTTGTGCAGCGCGGAGTTTCAAAGGGGTAACATCGTTGCCTTCGCTGTCCACCACGGTGCAGGTGGAGAGGATATTGTTCATTTGGCCTTTGACTGCGTCGAGATAACGGCGGCGCAGTTCAGTGCGTTCGGTCAATTCTTCATTGGTCAACGCACGGCTTTTGGCGATGTTGGCCAATTCGTTGATACGGGTCAATTCTGGGATACGCATATTGTTGTCCTTTCTGTCAGTGCGTTTTACGCTGTGCGTTTCGATGACTGGAAGATAGGGTTGGCAAACAGGAAAACAACAGCAGAATTTGGAAAGGAACGGTTTCTTATCGGGAAACAAAAGGCCGTCTGAATATCAATAATCGTCAAAGCAAACGGCAGCCGGCAAAACGTAAACAAAAAAACGGCGTGACCGGAAAGCCACGCCCAAACACACACACATCAAGAGGAAAAAATTAAGAAACTGTTTGACGGCAAGGCCGTCTGAAAACCGGAACAAGCGCAACGGCTTGTCTCGAAGCGGTATTATAGGGATTTGCGTTTGTGGCTTCTTGACATAAGTCAAGAAGGGGAGTGGAAATGCCGATTTTTTGATTTTTTTGGGATTTTCCGGCTTGGGGCGGGTTGTGTAACCGAGTGTCGGCCGTATTGCAGGCAAACAAAAGGCCGTCTGAAAAACGGCATCGGGAAGATGCGCGGTTTTCAGACGGCCTTTGTTCAAATCAAGCGATTAAGCGCGTTTGCGGAATTCGCCGGTACGGGTATCGATTTCGACTTTGTCGCCGTTTTCGATGTAAGCCATGACTTGGATTTCGGTGCCGCCAACCAAACGGGCCGTTTTCATTACTTTGCCCGAAGTGTCGCCTTTAACCGCAGGCTCGGTGTATTCCACTTCGCGTACGATGATGGTCGGCAATTCTACGGAAATCGGGTTGCCTTCGTAGAAAGTTACTTCGCATTGGTCGTCCATACCGTCCACGATGAATTTCAGCGCGTCGCCGATGTTTTCGGCTTCGATTTCGTATTGGTTGAACTCGTCGTCCATAAATACATACATCGGATCGGCAAAGTAGCTGTATGTACATTGTTTGCGGTTCAGTACCACCACGTCGAATTTGTCGTCGGCTTTAACGATGGTTTCGGAAGCCGCGCCGGTCAGCAGGTTTTTCAGTTTCATGCTGACTTTGGCAGACGAGCGGCCGCCTTTGATGTATTCGGTTTTTTGTACGACCATCGGGTCGCTGCCGATCATAAATACGTTACCGGCGCGCAGTTCTTGTGCGGTTTTCATATTGAGTACTCTCTTTTATTCGGTTTTCGGAAAAATAACGCGCTATTTTAGCAAACCATCGGCAAATTTGGCTAGTTTTTCCACGGCGGAAGCCTGGGCAAATAGCTGTTTTTGCCACGTTTGTGCGGCATTTTGCCAAGCGGAAAAGCGGTTTTGTAGCGTTTGCCAAGCGGCGAGGCGTTCGGCGGCGCTCAATGTTGCACCGCCGTTCAGCTCGGCGGACAAGGCTTGGTGGGCGGCAAACAGCTCGGGCGGGAAGGTATTTTCGGTTTTGCACCAGAACGCGTCCAGCTTGTCCAAATGCGCCGCTTCGTCCTGCGGATAAATGTGCCAGAGAAAGGGTTTGCCGGAGAGCTGGGCGCGCACGAAACTGTCTTCGCCGCGCACAATCAGACCGTCTGAAAAGGCCAGCAGCCGGTCGAAATCGTGCTGGGCAACAAAAGGCAGGCGTACCAATTCCGCGCAACCGCTTTGGAAAGTGTCGCCGTCGTTTTGCAGGGCTTCTTGCGGAATACAGCCTGATGTTTTCAGGCTTTCAATGATTTTGCCGCCGGCCAGCAGCAGGCACAGCGGGCGGCCGTCTGTCTGCCACATCGCCAGCCAGTCTGCCCAAATGGGGCTTGCGTAGCCGAATAACAGCCATTCTTGCAAGCCTGCATTTTGTTCGTTTTTGCTTCGCAGAAACTCGTTTTGCTCGTTTTTACTGCGTAGAAACCCGCTTCGCTCATTTTCAGACGGCGTTTTTTCGGGGAGGCCGAGTGTGCGGCGGAGGGCGGCGGTATTTTCAATCCGTACGGTGTAATCGTGTTCGCGCAACAGGCCGCCGCTGCGTTCGGTGAAGCCCATCAGCCAGAAAAACTTTTGCCGTCCGTCCGCTTGCAGCGAAGGTTTGCCGTGCATCGCTTCCGCCCAGTCTTCCGCGCTCAGGTATTCCCAATTCAGCCAAAGCGGCTGTTTGCGGCGGATGATTTCGTGCACAGTTTCGGGCAGGGTGCAGGCGAATGTTTCAATCACCAAATCGGGCGGAGGTGCGCCGTTCAAATCGGCCGACACGCCTTCCTGCCACAAACGCAATTCTGTGTTTTGATAAGTGCAGGGCAGCGGCGGCAAATTCGGGCATAGGCGGCGCAGCGCGGCTTCGTCGTCCAGCCATAAAGTGATGTTGCAGCCGAGTTCGTTGTGCAGCATTTGCGCCAAACGCCAGCTGACGCCGATGTCGCCGAAATTATCGATAACGGTGCAAAACAGCCAGCCGTTTTTGCCGTTCAGTGCGGCGGAAAAAACAGGAAATTCGGTAGTCATAAAAAGAAGCGTTTGAACTTGCGGAAAAAATGGTAAACGGTGCAGGGTTTTACGCGATTTTGCGCTTTTGTCAAGCCATTCGGGAGAAAAAATGCGTGTTTTATCCACAGCACTGCAACAGCGGCGGAGGCCGTCTGAAAAACAGGCAAAAAACCTTGATTCAGCGTATTGACAAACAAATTTTTATGTTAATGCATTGAAATATAATGAAAAATAAAATATGCCTAATTTTTAGGCAGCTTAGGTGCAAATGCTGATTTTACGGGAAAAGGCGCAGAACTCTACACTTTTTCCACAGACTTATCCACATCTTTTGTGGGCAAGCGCGAAAGGGCGTGAAGATAAAGGATTTTTTCTTTTTTAACGGTTGCAGCGGATAAAAAACGGCTTGGAAAAGACAAGCCGAATGCAGAAAAAATGCAGTTGAATCTGCCGGACTTTTCCCGTTTTTTCAGACGGCCTCGGTAGCGGCCCGATGCCGTCTGAAAACGGCGGCGGAACAGCGGTAAAAATGCCGCGCGGGCGGCTGAAATATGCTAAAATCCGCATAATTTTGATTACGCAAAAGTTTCAAGCATTATGACCGACGCAACCGCCCGCAACGACCATCAGTTTGCCCTCGAAACCATTCCCGTCAGCCTCGAAGAGGAAATGCGCAAAAGCTATCTCGATTACGCGATGAGCGTGATTGTCGGCCGTGCGCTGCCCGATGTGCGCGACGGCTTGAAGCCGGTGCACCGCCGCGTGCTGTATGCGATGCACGAGCTGAAAAACAACTGGAACAGTCCGTTTAAAAAATCGGCGCGTATCGTCGGCGACGTTATCGGTAAATACCATCCGCACGGCGATATGGCGGTGTATGACACTATTGTGCGTATGGCGCAGGATTTCTCGATGCGCTATATGCTGATCGACGGGCAGGGCAACTTCGGCTCGGTGGACGGCGACGGCGCGGCGGCGATGCGTTATACCGAAATCCGTATGGCGAAAATCGCCCACGAAATGCTGGCGAATATCGAAGAGGAAACCGTTAATTTCGGCCCGAACTACGATGGCAGCGAATATGAGCCTCTGGTGCTGCCGACCCGTTTCCCGACTTTGCTGGTAAACGGTTCGGCCGGTATTGCCGTCGGTATGGCAACCAATATTCCGCCGCATAATCTGACCGACAGCATCAATGCCTGTCTGCAACTTTTGGACAATCCGGATACCGATATTGACGAATTGATCAATATCATCAAAGCGCCGGACTTCCCGACCGGCGGTACGATTTACGGTTTGAGCGGCGTGCGCGAAGGTTATAAAACCGGCCGCGGCCGCGTGATTATGCGGGCCAAAGCGCGTGTTGTGCCTTTGTCTGAAATCGAGAAAGACAGCAGCGACCGCGAAGCGATTCTGATTGAAGAAATTCCGTATCAAGTCAATAAAGCCAAGCTGGTAGAAAAAATCGGCGAGCTGGTGCGCGAAAAAGCGTTGGAAGGCGTTTCCGATGTGAGCGACTTGTCCGGCCAAGACGGTATGTGTATCGCGGTTAAGCTCAAACGTAATGAAAACGCCGAAGTGGTGCTCAACCAGCTCTATAAAATGACCCAGCTGCAAGACAGCTTCGGCATCAATATGGTGGCTTTGGTGGACGGCCAGCCGCGTTTGCTGAACCTGAAACAGATTTTGGCGGAATTTTTGCGCCACCGCCGCGAAGTGGTTACCCGCCGCACGCTGTTCCGCCTGAAAAAAGCGCGTCACGAAGGCCACATTGCCGAAGGTAAAGCGGTTGCGCTTTCCAATATTGACGAAATGATCGAGCTGATTAAAGAGTCTGCCGATGCGCCCGAAGCAAAAAGCAAACTGCTTGCCCGTGCTTGGCGTTCGTCTTTGGTGGAAGAACTGTTGAGCCGCAGCGATTTGGATATGTCTTTGGCACGTCCGGCAGGCGTTCCCGAGCATACTGGCCTGAAAGCCGACGGCTATTATCTGAGCGAAATGCAGGCTGATGCGATTTTGCGGATGAGCTTGCGCAACCTGACCGGCCTCGATCAGGACGAAATCGTTAAAGACTATAAAAATCTGATGGCAAACATCATTGATTTATTGGATATTTTGGCCAAGCCCGAGCGCATCACGCAAATTATCCGCGAAGAATTGGAAGAAATCCGCGCCGAGTTCGGCGATGAGCGCCGCAGCGAAATCAATCCGTTCGGCGGCGATATTGCTGATGAAGATTTGATTCCGCAGCGCGAAATGGTGGTTACTTTAACCCACGGCGGCTACATCAAAACCCAGCCGACCACCGACTACCAAGCCCAACGCCGCGGCGGACGCGGCAAGCAGGCGGCGGCCACCAAAGACGAAGACTTTATCGAAACTCTGTTTGTGGCCAATACGCACGATTATCTGATGTGCTTTACCAATTTCGGTAAATGCCACTGGATTAAAGTGTACAAACTGCCCGAAGGCGGCCGTAACAGCCGCGGCCGTCCGATTAACAACGTGATTCAGTTGGACGAAGGCGAAAAAGTCAGCGCCATTTTGGCGGTGCGCGAATTCCCTGATGATGAATTCGTGTTCTTTGCGACCGCGCAAGGTATGGTGAAAAAAGTGCGCCTGTCCGCCTTTAAAAACGTGCGTGCGCTGGGTATTAAAGCGATTGCCCTGAAAGAAGACGATTATCTTGTCGGTGTCGCCAAAACCAGCGGTACCAGCGACATTATGCTGTTCTCCAATCTCGGCAAAGCCATCCGCTTTAACGAATATTATGCGGGCAGCCACGAAGCCGAAGAGGGCGAAGACGGCCACGAAGATTCAGACGGCCTCAACGAAGCCGACAGCGGCGAAGAGAGCGGCAGCGAAACGCCTGCGCTGAAAGGCAACGGTGTGCGTCCTTCCGGCCGCGGCAGCGGCGGCTTGCGCGGTATGCGTCTGCCGGAGGGCGGCCGCATTGTCAGCCTGCTGGTGTCCGAGCCGGAAAACGAAACCCAGCAAGTGCTGACGGCTACCGCAAACGGCTACGGAAAACGCACGCCGATTAACGATTACTCGCGCAAAGGCAAAGGCGGCCAAGGCATTATCGCCATCGATACCGGCGAGCGTAACGGCGATTTGGTAGCGGCCACTTTGGTTAATGAAAGCGACGATTTGATGCTGATTACCAGCGGCGGCGTATTGATCCGTACCAAAGTCGAACAAGTCCGTGAAACCGGCCGCGCCGCCGCCGGCGTGAAGCTGATTAACTTGGACGAAGGCGAAACACTGGTCAGCTTGGAGCGCGTAGCCGAAGAGCCGGAAGAGGAAAATGCTGAGGAAGCGGAACACGAAGCCGCAGAAGCTGCGGAAAATGTTACGGCCGACAGCGACAATCAAGCATAATGCAAAGCAATGCCGTCTGAAACCTGTGTTTTCAGACGGCATTTTTTGAACGGACTGTTTTACTGCCGAAAGGATTGCAGATGAAAAATTGGTGGGCTGTATTGGCGATGTTGTTGTGTGTCCCGTATGTTGCCGCAGAGCCGTTTGAGCAGCAGGCTTACGAGCAGGCGGCTGAGCAATGCCGTCAGAATGATTTGGAGCGTTGTGTGCAATGGGCGATTTGGACGCGGGATGTAATGGAAAGTCCGGCTGCTGCTTTTGCGCCGCTGAAAAAAGCCTGTGACGGCGGCCATCTGCGCGGCTGCAATGTGTTGGGCAATCTGTATCTTCACCCTTACAGCGGTTTGGGAATGGATTACGACAAAGCCATTTTATTGTACAAACAGGCTTGCGACGGCGGTTACCAAGCTGCTTGCGGTAATTTGAAGCAGGCGGAGAATGAAGCGGTGCATAAACAGAATGAGGCGGAGCAGCAGCAACGGCTGGCAGGTTTGCAGCGTAGCTGTATGCGGGGCAATTCGACGGCTTGTGAGGCGTTGTATCGTGAGCTGAACAGCACCCGCAAAAAGGTGCATCTGGGTACGGAGCGTTGAGAAAACAGCAAAATGCCGTCTGAAAACGAATGTTTCTGCGAAGAAACGGTTTTGTTTTCAGACGGCATTTTTATTTGTTGAAACAAACAGTCGATAAAAAATGTTTGGTTTGGGCTTGTCTCGGGCATCTTCCCGTTTAATGGCAACAGCAAACGCTGAAAGGTAAAAACAGCCTGCTTGAAAGGCCGTCTGAAAACCAAGCGCTCAAGCGGACGGGGCGTTTTCAGACGGCCTTTTGCTTTCTGACCGTATCCAAAGCGGCGAAATCGGTTTACAATCGCTTTTTACTCAATTTAACCAACCACAACCTCAATAAGAAAGCCGTTATGGACCCAAAAATGTTTATCAAACCAGCCATCCGTATCAGCCTGTTTGCCGCCGTGATTACCGGTATTCTGATTTTGTTCGGCATTACTTGGTGGATTGCCGCGCTGAGCGTGATTGCTGCCGTTGCTGTGATTGCGCTGATTGCTTGGTTTATGCTGCGCCGCCAGCGCCGCCAATTTGTCGAGCGTCTCAAATCGTTCAATATCGATCCGGAGGGCGGCAAAGTCCATCCGGCCGACCTGCGCCGTATGTACAACAGCGGTGGTCAGGCGCAGAAAGATGCGGTAACGATTTACTGTATGGCCAATAAGAACTGCCCTGAAGCCGAAGCGCATAAATTCTTCAAAGAAATGTCGGTGTACAACCGCGGCGCGCAGATGAAGGCGATGCAGGAAATGCAGGCGCAGCAGAAAAAAGGCAAGGGCAAAGGCAAGGGCGGTTTCCGCTTTTAAATCTGCCAAGATGTTCGGAATACAAACGCAATGCGGCTGTGCATTGCGTTTTTGTTTGGATTTTTACAGGGGAGGCCGTCTGAAAGCAGGATTTTCAGACGGCCTTTCAGCAAAAACAGGCGGTTTTGTTATAATCTGCTTTTTGCCGTTGGTATATGATGTCTGCCGAATACGC
>JAUNKU010000187.1 GCA_030532645.1 Neisseria sp.
AGGAAGCCGCTGCTTTACTGCAACAGCAGCAGGCATTTTACGAAGACGAATTGGGTGCAGGCGAACGGCGTAGCGCCGATTTGAAAGCCCGTTTTCAGACGGCCTCGGCGGCATATCAGGATTTATATCAAAAAGTGATTGCCGCACGCGCCGAACAGCAGGCGCTGGCTTCGCTGCTGGCCGATCGCGCCGATGACGACAGCTTTTGGGAAAACGGCAGCGAAAGCGCCGCGCCCGTGCTGTGGCAGCATATCCGTGCGCCGGAAGAATGGCGGCACGCACTGAGCGTGGTGCTGGCCGGACGTTTGCAGGCGCGCGCCGTAAACGCGGATTTTATGCCGCCTGAAACACTGCCCGAAGCTCCGGCCGCTTGGTTCGACAAAACCGCCTCTGCAAGCCGCAAAACCCTTCCGGCGCAAGCTTTTGTCCACCAAATCAGTGCCGATGCACCTTTTCAGACGGCCTTGCAGCATTGGCTGGACGGCGCATTGTGTGCGCCGGACTTGACCTACGCCCTCGCCCGCCGCGCCGATTTGCAGGGCAACCAATATTGGATAACGCCGGAAGGCCACCGCATCGACCGCATCGGTGCGCTGCTTTACCACGCCGCCTCCGGCGCAAGCCTGATCGAACAAAAAGCGCGGCACGACCGTTTGGCCGAAGAATTGGCCGAACTCGAACCGCAACTGGCTGCTGCCGAACGCGAACGCGATGCAGTGCAGGCCGAACTGGAAACGCAGGAAGCGGAGGACAAACAGCGTTTGGCGCAGCAACGCCAACACGCCGGCCGCCTGCAAGCTGCGCAAGCCCGCGCCACCGAACTCTTGGCGAAAACCAACCAAGGCCAGCTGCGTCGCGAACACATTGAAACCGAATTGGCACAGTTGGCCGAAGAAGCAGAAGTATCCGCCCAAATTTCAGACGGCCTCGCGCAGGATTGCTCGGTATTGCAAGAAGCCGCAGCCGAATTGGAACGTGGCGCACAGGAAACCGGCAGCCGCCGCCAAGCGCAGCAAAATGCGCTGAAACAGGCGCAGCTTGCGCTGTTGGAAGCCAACCGCCGTTACGGTGTGGCCGAAGTGGCGGCACACAAATTGCAACAACGCCAGCAGAATCTGCAACAACAATTAGACAACCTGGCCCGTCAAACGTTGGACTGGCAGGAGCGGCAGAGCGAGCTGGCGCTGGCCTATGAAACCGAGCAGCAGGACGACGAACAGCGCATACGTTTGGAAAGCCTCGGCGAAGAAATTTTCCGCTTGGACGAGCAGCTTGCCGCAGCGGAAGGCCGTCTGAAAACCACGCAGGAGCAAGGCCGCGAGCTGTATGCCAAACAGCAGACTTTGGCCGCTTCGCTGCCGCAAATCCAAGCCGCCGTGCAAACCGCGCTGTTGCAGCAGCAAGAAGCTCTGCTCAATGCCAAACGTTTCCACGACAATTTAACCGGTCGCGAAGCCGATTTCGCCGCCTTGGAAAAACTGGCCTCCGAAGCCGAGGATTTGAAAGCCCTTTCAGACGGCATCGGCGGCCTCGCGCAGAAAATCCAAGCCTTGGGCGCAGTCAATCTCGCCGCCTTGCAGGAATTGGAAGAAGCGCGCGAACGCGACGGCTACTACCGCGGCCAAAGCGAGGACGTACAATCCGCCATCGCGCTCTTGGAAGAAGCCATCGCGCAAATCGACGGCGAAACCAAAGCCCGTTTCAAAGAAACCTTTGATGCCGTCAATGCCAAAGTGCAAACCTTCTTCCCGACCCTGTTCGGCGGCGGCGAAGCGGTATTGCAGATGATCGGCGACGATTTGCTGACCGCCGGCGTATCCATTATGGCGCGTCCGCCCGGCAAGAAAAACAGCACCATCCACCTGCTTTCCGGCGGCGAAAAAGCAC
>JAUNKU010000188.1 GCA_030532645.1 Neisseria sp.
GACGCTGCTGCTTCTGCTATGGAAGCTGCTGCTTCTGAAGCTTCTGAAGCCGCTTCTAAATAATCGGTATTTAGAATCTCGAAAACAGGATACGGAAGTATCCTGTTTTTGTTTTGTACGGACATTTTGAAAATGATAACGGAAAACCAGCGCGAAACCTTGCTTGCGATGCTCGAAGAGGGCGAAATCATTACCGATACCGCGCCGCTGTTGCAGGATATGCGCCGCCGCTATACCGGCAGGGCCGATGTGGTGTTGATGCCGAAAAGTGTTGCTGCGGTGCAGAAGATTATGCGCTTCTGTTTCGCAGAGCGCATTGCGGTAACACCGCAGGGCGGCAATACCGGTTTGGTCGGCGGCGCAGTACCCGACGGCGGCGTGCTGCTGAATCTGAGCAAGCTGAACCGTATCCGCGCGCTGAATGTGGCGGACAATGCGATTACGGTGGAAGCCGGCTGTATTTTGCAGCAGGTTCAAGAGGCGGCGGCAGAGGCAGACAGGTTGTTTCCGTTGAGACTTGCCAGTGAAGGTTCGTGCCAAATCGGCGGCAATATCGCCTGCAATGCCGGCGGCTTGAATGTACTGCGGTACGGCAGTATGCGTGATTTGGTTATCGGCTTGGAAGTGGTGCTGCCCGACGGCGGATTGATCGAGCACCTTGCGCCGCTGCACAAAAACACGACGGCTTACGATTTGCGCCATTTGTTTATCGGCAGCGAGGGCACTTTGGGCGTGATTACTGCCGCAACGCTGAAACTGTTTGCCAAACCGAAAACCGCCGAAACCGCTTGGGTCGGCGCGGCCAGCATTGAAGAAGCCGTGCGCCTGCTGAGTTTGGTGCAAGGGCGTTTCGCCGAACGTTTGGTCAGCTTTGAATTGGTCAGCCGTTTCGCTTTGGATTTGTCTGCCCCGTTCAGCGGCTTGGCGCAGCCGCTTGATGCTGATTGGCACATTCTGCTGGAATTGAACGATACGCTGACCGATAGCGGTTTGGCCGACAGCTTGGCCGAATGTTTATATGAAAACGGTTTTGAAAACGCCGTGCTGGCGCAATCGGAAAACGAGCGTGAAGCATTTTGGCGCTTGCGTGAAAATATCTCCGCCGCACAAAAGAATTTGGGCGCGAGCATCAAGCACGATATTGCCGTACCAATTGCCGAAGTGGCGCGTTTTGTCCGCCAAACTGAGGCCGCGCTGCTGCAAGAATATGAAGATATGAATATTGTTGTGTTCGGCCATCTCGGCGACGGCAGCCTGCATTACAATACCTTTCTGCCGCAGGTGTTGGACAATGACGTGTACCGCTTTGAAGATGCGGTGAACCGCATTGTGTATGAAAATGTGCTGGCGTGCAGCGGTACGGTTGCGGCGGAACACGGCATCGGCCAAGTGAAGAACCACTGGCTGCCTGCGGTGCGAAGCGAAGCGGAAATCGCTCTGATGCGTGCCATTAAAGCGCAGCTTGATCCGCACAATATAATGAATCCGGGCAAACTTTTGCCCTGAATATGCTTTTTCAGACGGCCTTTATAATGGAAAAAACGGTTTATCTTTACACAGACGGCGCCTGCAAAGGCAATCCCGGCGCAGGCGGCTGGGGCGTGCTGCTGCGCTACGGCGAGCACCAGAAAGAAATGTTCGGCAGCGAAGCGGAAACCACCAACAACCGTATGGAGCTGACGGCGGTTATCGAAGGCTTGAAGGCTTTGAAACGGCGCAGCAAAGTGGAAATCAATACCGATTCGCAATATGTCAAAAACGGTATGGAGAGCTGGATACACGGCTGGAAGCGCAACGGCTGGAAAACCGCCGCCAAGCAGCCGGTAAAAAATGCCGAACTCTGGCGCGAGCTGGACGGATTGGTCGCGCA
>JAUNKU010000189.1 GCA_030532645.1 Neisseria sp.
GGTTGCAGATGGACAAAACGCACTCGGCCTTCTGCTCCGCGCAAAATGTCGCGATAGGCTTTTTTCAGCGCGGAACAGGTTACGATGCTGTGTGATGCGCCGCTTGCTGCCTGCCCGCTCATCCAGTCGCGCAGATTGGCCAGCCAAGGAGCGCGGTCGTCGTCGTTCAGGGGAATGCCTGCGCCCATTTTGTCGCGGTTGGCCTGCGTGTGGAAATCGTCGCCTTCGGCGTATTCGCAGTTGAAACGGCGTTGCAGAGCCAGCGCAGCGGTGGTTTTGCCGCTGCCCGATACGCCCATAATGACGAAATGTACGGCATTTGCCATCGTTTTATCCTTTTAAGAGATTCAGCCCAACAGCATAACGGCTGCCGCAGACAGCGCAAAACCCACTACGGCGATTAAGGTTTGATTGACCGTCCACGTTTTCAGCGTGGTCGGAACGTCCATATTCAGCAGGCGGCCGACCAGCCAGAAGCCGGAATCGTTAACGTGGCTGGCACACACTGAACCTGCTGCGGTAGCCAATACAACGGCGGCCAGCTGCCATTCGTTATAACCGGCAGCCGCTACGGCCGGTGCCATCAAACCGGCGGCGGTCATCAATGCCACAGTTGCCGAACCTTGCGCCACGCGCAACACCAAAGCGGCGATAAAGCAGCCCAGCAGCACAGGAATACCCATTTCGCCCATCGTATCGGCCAAGGCTTTACCGATGCCCGAAGCGCGCAATACGCCGCCGAACATACCGCCTGCGCCGGTAATCAGCACCACCGAACAAATCGGTCCCAAAGTGCTTTCCAAAGTTTTTTCCAGTGCACTGCCCTTCAAGCCACGTTTCGCACCCAAAACATACATCGCCGCCAATACGGAAATCAGCAGAGCCACCGGCGTTGCGCCCAACATACGCAAGAACGGTACCCATTCGGCTTCTTTGCTTACCCAGCCGGCGGAAGTTGCCATATGCAGACCGGTGTTCATAAAAATCAACAACATCGGAATCAGCAGAATAAACACCACCGTAGCAGCCGAAGCAGGCGCTTGCGGCTGGTCGTTATCCTGTGCACCGCCGCTCACCAAGTCCGGCACGGCAATCGGGAAACGTTTGTCGGCAGTCAAGCCCCACCAATAACCGCTGACCAGCCAAGTCAGAAACGCAATCGGCAAGCCGAGCATCAATACATAGCCGACATTTGCACCATAAAGCTCGGAAGCGGCAATCGCACCCGGGTGCGGCGGCAGGAAAACGTGCATCACCGAAAACGCGCCGATGGCCGGCAGCGCATACGCCAGAACGTTCGCTTTCATACGGCGCGCCGTAGCAAACACAATCGGCAGCATCACAATCAAACCGGCATCAAAGAAAATCGGGAAGCCGAACATCAGCGAAGCAATGCCCAGCGCAAACGGCGCACGTTTCTCGCCGAAACGTTTAATCAGCGCATCGGCCAGCGATTGCGCACCGCCGGAAGTTTCCACCAAACGGCCGAGCATCGCGCCCAAACCCACCAATAACGCCACGCCGCCCAGCGTGCCACCGAAATTTTTCACCAATACATCGTTTACCAGCGCACCGGTCGGCAAACCCGTTGCCAACGCCGTCAGCAGGCTGACCAAAATCAGCGCCACAAAAGCGTGTACGCGCAGCTTCACAATCAGCACCAAAATCAGCGCGATTGCCGCCACCGCAATCCCCAAAAGCGTGCCTGCGCTCAGGGTTTGAGTCCAATTATCCATTTTGCGTAAAACTCCGTTTTATTTATAAAGCGGCGGCAATATAGCACTTTGCTTCCTGTGCTGCCAGCCGTTTCAGCCGATTGTTTGATGT
>JAUNKU010000190.1 GCA_030532645.1 Neisseria sp.
AATGTTTTTGCTCATTGGTTTCTCCTTAACGGAAAGGCTGAAAAAACACATTCTAGCAGAAATCGTACCAATCGTTATAATGGGCGGAGGCCGTCTGAAAAACCGGCCGACAAGGAGAATGGATATGAAAAAGGCGTTGGCGGAGATTTTATTGTTTGTACCCGGCACCCGTTTGGATTTGGCGGAAAAAGCCTATGCCTGCGGTGCGGACGCGCCGGTTATCGACTGGGAAGATACGGTGGCGGACGGCGACAAAGCGCGTGTACGCAGAGAAACGGCCGGTTATGCGGCCGGTAACGGCTGCAAACCTGTTTGGATACGGATAAACAGCGAGAAATCGCCGTTTTTTGCCGATGATTTGGCTTGTTTGCCGGATATAGCTAATTTGGCAGGCGTATTGCTGCCGAAAACCGAAAGCGCGGCGGCGGTTTGCCGAACCGCCAAGGCAGCCGGCGGCCGGCCGGTTGTTGCAATGATTGAAAGCGCGGCGGCGTGGCTCGGTGCGGCTGAAATTGCGAAGGCGGAAGGTTTGAGCGCGCTGACTTACGGCTGTTTGGATTTGCTGGCCGAGCTTAGCTGCACGCGCAACAGCGAGGCAGGCAGAATGATGTTGAACCGTTTGCGCGGCGATTTGCTGCTTGCCGGTACGGCAAACGGCCTGTATCCGCCGTTGGAAGGGATTTTCCCCGAATTGAAAAACGATGCGGCTTACCGCGAATATCTGCAATTCGGCCGAGATTTGGGTTTTTCCGGCGCACTCTGCCTGCATCCGCAGCAAGTGGCTGTTGCCCGCAGCCTGAACGAAAACCGCGCGCGTTTGCAGTTTGCCGCGCGCGTGCTGGCAGAATATCAGCGCAGCGGCGCGGAAGTGTTCCAGCTGGACGGCCAAATGATAGACAAGCCGGTTATCGAAGAGGCGAAGCGCCTGCTGCAGGGCGGTGAAAACAGCCTGATTTAGCCCGAACGGAAGAAATGCCGTCTGAAAATCCTGTTGTTTTCAGACGGCATTTTTGCCGACAGCCTTTACAGTTTCTCCGTCAGCTTCAAACGCTCTTCCGGCGGCAGCAGTAGCTGATAAGGGGCGATGCCCAGTGCCAAGGCCATTTTTTCGATGTTGGAAAGCGCGATGTTCCAGCGTTGGCGTTCCACGGCGGAAACGTAGGTACGGTCGAGGCCGCATTTGCGGGCGAGTTCTTCTTGCGACCAGCCTTTGTTCACGCGGAAAAGGCGCATATTGTAGGCAAGGACGGCGCGCAGATTGCTGCTGTCGGGCAATTCGGACGGGGCTTGGAGTTTGTTGCTCATTGCGTTTCTTTCATAGGATTTGTTATCACGGATTTTGCTTCTCATTTTAGCGGAATGATAAACAATGGGAAAGATGCAAAAAAGGCCGTCTGAAAAACAGGCTTTCCATATCGCGGAAAGCTTTGTTTTTCAGACGGCTTTTAAGGGTTTGCAATCAGGCTTGAATGCTGCTCAAACCGTGCAGCAAATAAGCGGTTTGCAGCAACATCGCAAAGAACAGCGCGCCCAGCAGCTGGCTGTTGGAAAAGCGTGGTTTGGTTTCGCCGTTGATTTTATTGTGCAGATACAGCAGAGCGGCAATCAATGCTTGGCAGCCCAGCCAAAACGCAGGTGAAAGCAGATATTGCTGAACCAGCAGCGGAATAATGTAGGGCAGCAGCATTTCAGGCAGCAGCCAGAGCAGTAGGCCGCAGAGCAGGGCAAAGCCGGTTTGTTGCAAAATAAGGCTGATAAGCGCAAACGCCAGCGGCAGGGAGGCGTTTATCTGCCAGCGGTTTTGTTTGCGGCGCAGGCGGT
>JAUNKU010000191.1 GCA_030532645.1 Neisseria sp.
CGTTCTTCGATAATCACGCCTTCGCCGGTGAATTCGGTTTGCGGGCGCAGTGATTCCAAGTTCAGTGCGGCGCGGTTCAGGGTCGGATAGCCGCTGAATGTTACCGAATAGCCGCCGTCGGAAGTGCTGCGTACTTTGGCGTGTGCGCCCAGCGGGAAGGTGGCTTTATTGGTGATGTGGCCGAACGGGAAGCCGGTCAGCACCGGCACGCGTGCGGCGCGGGCGATGATATTGACGACGGTGGTGAAGTCATAGCTGCTGTCGTAGGCATCGCGGATAGTGCCCATACGGAAGTCGCCCAGAATAATGGCTTTCTGCTTTTGCAGCACACCGGCCAGAAGCAGGGTTTGCAGCATACGCTCGATGCGGTACGGCTGTTCGCCTACGTCTTCGAGGAATAGAATGCCGCCGGAAATGTTCGGCAGGTAAGGCGAACCGGCCAGCGCGGCCAGTACGCTCAGGTTGCCGCCCCACAGCGTACCTTCGGCGTTTACGTCTTGGCGTTGGATGGCGGAAACGTAAATCGTATTTTGCGGATTGGTCGTGCCCTCGATAAAGCTGTCCATTGTGTAGGGACTCGGCGGATTTTTACCGAATTCGCTGTACACCATCGGGCCGGCGAAACTCAGCATATTGCCTTTGGCCAGCAGCGCCAGTTGCAGGGCGCATACGTCGCTGAAACCGAAAAACATCGTGCCGCGTTCGCGCATTTTTGCGCCCAGCGAAGCAAAATCAATGTGCGGCAGCAGGCGTTGCGCACCGTAGCCGCCACGGAAGCCCATAATCACTTTCGGCATTGCTGCGCGGCCTTTGATGAGGTCCTGCCAGTCGGCGATGCGCTCGGCATCTGTTCCGGCAAAACGTTGGAAACGGCGGTAGGCGGCTTGCTGGTTGGTTACGGTGAAACCGGCGTAATACAGGCGGTTAAGTGCGCTTTCGGTGCGGCTGCTGTCGCTGCCGAAGCCGGAAGAGGCAATCACGCGCAAAACGGTTTCGCCGCTGCTGTTTGCCGGACGGGCAGGGCGTGCAGGCAAGGTTTTTTGCTGCGGTTTGGTGGTGTGGGCAGACGGTTGGCTGCTCGGTGCGGAACCGCCGGCACAGGCTTGCAGCAGACCGGCTGAAGCCAGTGCGGCACCTCCGCCCAACAAACGGCGGCGGGTCAGTTCGATGGTCATAATCATCCTTCGGTATTTGAGGTAAAACGGCGGCAGGAAGTTTGCCGTTTGGATAAGAAACAGAGGAAAATCCGGCATTTATCCGGTGAAACGGCCGTCTGAAAAAGTGCGGTATCTAGCGTTCGGGAGAAGCTGAGCGTTCAGACGGCCTGCGGTTTAATCGTTTGCCGCCAAAAGATTGCGGATTTGATGCGGCCAGTTTTCCGGCAATTTGATATCCGCTTCGCGTTGTGTTGCCGCCCAAATCGGCGCAGGAAAGCGGGAATCATCGGTAAACCGCGCAATAATATGCCAATGCAGGTGCGGCACGACATTGCCCAAGCTTGCCAGATTGATTTTGGCCGGATTGAATACTTTCCGCATCGCTGCTTCGGTACGGAACACCATGTCCATCAAAGCAGCGCGCTCGGCAGGCGGCAAATCGGTCATCTCGGCAATATGGTCCTGCCAGATAACGCGGCAGAAAGCCGGTGCGCCGTCTTCATTGTACACGGCAATCACGCGGATTTTGCCTTGCTGCCAGAGGATTTCTTCGTTGTCGGCACGGCAAATCGGGCAGTTGTTCATATCGCATTCCTTGTTCGGCTGGCAAAAACGGCATTTTAAACGAATTTCCGATGTGATGCCGTCTGAAAACAGGGCAA
>JAUNKU010000192.1 GCA_030532645.1 Neisseria sp.
TTTGCTTGGCGATGGAATGGCCGTTCAGATAGTTTTGGTATTCTTTGGTTTGGTGGCGCTCCAAAAAGCCCGGTGTATAGCCGCGGTTGGCCAAGCCTTCCAGCTCGGCAAGCAGGCCGTAATCAAACGGTTTGCCTGCTACGGCATCGTCAATCGCTTTGCGGTAAGCCTGCGCCACGCGGGCAACGTAATACAGTGATTTGGTACGCCCTTCGACTTTCAGGCTGTCCACGCCGATTTCAGCCAGCTTGGCAACCTGCTCGATGGCGCGCAGGTCTTTGGAATTCATAATATAAGTGCCGTGCTCGTCTTCCATAATCGGCATCAGCTCGCCGGGACGGTTGCTCTCTTCAATCAGGAATACCTTATTGGCAGCCGGATGGCGGATTTGGCCGTTGATGCCTTCAAATGCCGCATCGGCCTCTTCCTGCTCTTTATGGAAATTGAAGCCCTGCAACAGCTTGGCATCGCCCATTTCATCGGTTTGCGTGTCGTGGACTTTATAATCCCAGCGGCAGGAATTGGTACACGTTCCTTGGTTCGGATCGCGGTGGTTGAAATAGCCCGACAGCAAACAGCGGCCGGAATAAGCGATACACAATGCGCCGTGCACAAACACTTCCAATTCGATATCGGGGCATTCTTGGCGGATTTCGGCAATTTCTTCCATCGACAGTTCGCGCGACAGAATAATGCGCTCTACGCCGATTTTCTGCCAGAATTTCACACCCCAATAATTGGTGGTATTGGCCTGCACCGACAAGTGAATCGGCATTTCCGGCCAACGCTCGCGGACGTGCATAATCAGGCCCGGATCGGCCATAATCAGCGCATCAGGCTTCATTGCCACCAACGGCTCCATATCGGCCATAAAGGTTTTCAGCTTGGAATTGTGCGGCAGCGTGTTCACCGTCAGAAAGAATTTTTTATTGCGCTCGTGCGCTTCTTTAATGCCCTGCGCCAGTACGTCCAGCTTAGCAAATTCATTGTTGCGCGCACGCAGCGAATAGCGCGGCGAACCAGCGTAAACCGCGTCTGCACCGAAATCGTACGCTGCACGCATACGCTCCAAGCCGCCGGCAGGCAGTAAAAGTTCAGGAGATTTCATCTGTATTCTGCTTTGAATGTTTACAGGCAGCGAAACCGCTGCCTGCCAAATAATTGAATGCGCGGAATTATCCGCTTTTTTAACGGTGCGGTCAATTTGGTGGGCACGATTGCATCAAACCGCCGCAGCCGTCAGCCTCTGCAAAACAAAGCCTGTTTTCAGACGGCCTCATCTTCCAATGCCGTCTGAAAACAGGCTTTCCGGCTTACTGCTTCACCGCCTCCACCGTCCAACCGTCCCCACGCAACAGCGACACCAAGCCGTTTTTGCCGTATAAATGCAGCGCACCGACAGCAATCAGCCTGCCGCCTTCGTTCAAATGGCGGTTGATTTCCGGCAGCCAGTTACGGTTGCGTCGGGCAAGCAACAGATCTTCGTTGATATGGCGCACATTGTCCCGCTCTTCTTTGCCGACCAACTGCATCAGTTCATTTTCCGCTTCTTTCACCAAGCGGAACATCGCAGGCGCATCATTACGTTCGTAAGCCGCAACCATTGCCGCCGCCGCTTTTTCCACTTTATCCTGATGCTGCAAGCTGACATCAATCATCGCCAAAGCAGTACGGTCGGACATTTGAGCAAGCATTTTCATTACTTCGTTTTTCTCCAAACCGTAAAACGGCTTGCCGCTTTGCTTGGCCTCCGCCAATAACAACTTGTCTGCGCCGAAATCCGCACTGTATGTTTCCGGAATACCGAGATAGC
>JAUNKU010000193.1 GCA_030532645.1 Neisseria sp.
TTACATCACTTCCAAAGTTTCAATGCCCAGCAATGCCAAGCCTTGCTTCAAGGTTTCGCCGGTCAGTTTGGCCAGTGCCAAACGGGTATCGCGGACTCGGCCTTCTGCTTTCAAAATCGGGCAGGCTTCGTAGAAGCGGCTGAACAAGGTGGCAACTTGGTAGAGATAAGCCGCCAGATAGTGCGGATACGAGGTTTCGGCAACGCTTGCCAGCACATCTTCAAATTTCAGCAGCTCGACAGCCAGCTGTTTTTCCAGAGGTTCGGTCAGCAGCAACGGCGCATTTTCGTCCCACTCTCCGGCACGGCGGAACACGCTTTGCACGCGGGTGTAGGCGTATTGCAGATACGGCGCGGTATTGCCTTCGAAGCTGAGCATATTGTCCCAGTCGAACACATAATCGCTAGTACGGTTTTTGCTCAAATCAGCGTATTTGACTGCACCGATACCGACCGCGCGGCCGATTTCGGCGGCTTCTGCTGCGCCCAATTCGGCATTTTTGCTCTGCACCAAAGCGGTTGCACGCTCCACTGCTTCATCCAGCAAATCGACCAGTTTTACCGTATCTCCCGAACGGGTTTTAAACGGTTTGCCGTCTTTGCCCATCATCGTGCCGAAACCGATAAATTCAGCTTCTACGTTTTCCGGCAGATAACCGGCTTTTCGCGAAGTGGTAAACAGTTGTTTGAAATGCAGATCTTGGCGTGTATCGACTACATACAGCAGGCGCTCTGCATTCAGTTTGCCGACACGGTAGCGCACGCAGGCCAAATCGGTGCTGGCATACAGGAAGCCACCGCCTTTTTTCTGCACGATAAACGCGGCCGGTTCGCCTTCTTTGTTTTTGAATTCTTCCAGAAATACGACTTTCGCGCCGTCATCGTCCACTGCCAAGCCTTGTGCGGCCAAATCGTCCACCACGGGCTGCAAATCTTCGTTATACAGCGACTCGCCAGCCACATCTTCGGGCGTCAGCAGCAAACCGAGCGTGTCGTACACTTTTTGCGCGTGGCTCAGGGAAATTTCGACAAACTGCTTCCACAAAGCCAGCACTTTTTCATCGCCGCCTTGCAGTTTCACCACATAATCGCGCGCGGTATCGGCAAAGGCCGCATCTTCGTCAAAGCGCACTTTCGCCGCGCGGTAAAACTGTTCCAAATCCGATAATTCAAATTCGGCATTATCCTGCTGCTGTTCCACCATATAGGCTACCAGCATACCGAACTGCGTACCCCAGTCGCCGACGTGGTTTTGACGAATCACTTTATGGCCGAGAAAGCCCAATACACGGGCGATGCTGTCGCCGATAATGGACGAACGCAGATGGCCGACGTGCATTTCTTTGGCCAAGTTCGGCGAAGAATAATCGATCACAACGGTTTTCGGCTCGGCAGTTCGGCTCACGCCCAAATGCGCGTCGGCACGAGCGTTCTCCAAAGATTTTGCCAAAAAGTCCGCGCTCAGGCGCAAATTGATAAAGCCGGGGCCGGCCACTTCCGCGCTTTCAATCACGGCATTGCCCGCCAAGGCATCAGCCACTTTCTGCGCCAACTCGCGTGGGTTTTGTTTGGCCGCTTTGGCCGCGCCCATCACGCCGTTAATCTGGAAATCACCGAAATCGGCGTTTTTCGCCGGCTGTAAAACAATCGGGCTGCCGCCGATACCGGCTGCGGCAAAGGCTTTTTCCGCCTCGGCGGCTACGGTTTGGTGTAAATTCATATTCAGTTTCCGATAGAAACGGCAACAGCCGTCTGAAAAACCTGTTTCCAAACAAC
>JAUNKU010000019.1:0-1718 GCA_030532645.1 Neisseria sp.
AGGTCACTGCCAGACACCCATTTAAAACCCCCTGTTACCCAGTAACAGGGGGTTTGCTCTTGGGGGAAATGAAAGGAGAGGACGTAGGAAGGAGAGGGGGTAACAGGGAGGCCGTCTGAAAAAACTAGATAAATTGAAATGTCGCGTTGACGGCCTTGTTTATTTATTCCAAGAAAAAATACTTGCCAATCAATGTAAAGAAAAATCTGCCTTAAGATAAATCCAGCTTCGGCTTGTTAAGAAAAGCCGTTTCGTATAGAATACATTGCTTCTTCGGCAGTAGCGCTGGCTGCTGCTCAAAAAGCACGCAATGCGGTTTCTCCGCTGGGCGTGCTTTTTTGCAAATCTCAGAACAGAATATCAAATACAATATATAAGCGTGTCGGGTAATTAGACGCGCTTAATGAATATTTAACCGGATAGGAATCTAAAATAATGGCAAATCCTGCAATTCTTGTGCTTGCTGACGGCAGTGTGTTTCACGGTGTTTCTGTCGGTTTCAACGGTTCAACTTCGGGCGAAGTGGTTTTTAATACGGCGATGACCGGCTATCAAGAAATTCTGACCGATACTTCTTACACCAAACAAATCGTTACGCTTACTTATCCGCATATCGGTAATACCGGTGCCAACAATGAAGACGTGGAAAGCAATGAAATCCGCGCGGCCGGTTTAATTATCCGCGACCTGCCGTTGTTGCACAGCAATTTCCGCAGCGAAGAGAGCCTGCAAGATTATCTGGTACGCAATAAAACTGTTGCGATTGCCGACATTGACACCCGCCGCCTGACCCGTATTTTGCGTGACAAAGGTTCGCAAGCCGGTGCGATTTTGACAGGTGAAAATGCAACCGTTGAAGAAGCGCAAAAACTGATTGCCCAATTCGGCTCAATGTCCGGTAAAGATTTGGCGAAAGAAGTAACGTGTAATGAGCCTTACAAATGGACGGAAGGTGAGTGGAAGCTGGGCAAAGGCTTTGTAACGCCGTCTGAACAACCTTTCCACGTTGTTGCTTACGATTTCGGCGTCAAAACCAATATTCTGCGTATGCTGGCAGAGCGCGGTTGCCGTTTGACCGTTGTCCCTGCACAAACTCCGGCCAAAGATGTTTTGGCGATGAATCCGGACGGCGTGTTTTTGTCTAACGGCCCCGGCGACCCTGAGCCTTGCGATTATGCGATTGCCGCGATTCAAGAATTGCTGGCAGCGAAAAAACCGATTTTCGGTATTTGTTTGGGTCATCAGCTGCTCGGCTTGGCCAGTGGCGGCAAAACCAGCAAAATGCCGTTCGGCCACCACGGCGCAAACCACCCCGTGCAAGATTTGGACAGCGGCCGGGTAATGATTACCAGCCAAAACCACGGCTTCCAAGTGGACGAAAACAGCTTGCCTGAAAACGTGCGTGTAACGCACCGCTCATTGTTCGATAATACCGTGCAAGGTATCGAGCTGACCGACCGTGCTGCATTCAGCTTCCAAGGCCACCCCGAAGCCAGCCCCGGCCCGCATGATGTGGCGTATCTGTTCGACAAATTTATCGACAATATGAAAGCCACAAAAAACGCATAATGTAAAAGCCCGTTTTCAGACGGCCTGCAAACGATCAGGCCGTCTGAAAACAGCCTGTAAACCTGCCGTTTCCGCATCAAAATTATGTTCGGCATAACCGATTTAACCGCCTACATTATCGGCGCGATTGCCATTATCCTGCTGCCCGG
>JAUNKU010000019.1:1818-16526 GCA_030532645.1 Neisseria sp.
TAACCGATTTAACCGCCTACATTATCGGCGCGATTGCCATTATCCTGCTGCCCGGCCCCAATTCCATGTATTGCCTGACCGTAGCGGGGCAGTACGGCATCAAAGCCGCTTACCGAGCCGTGGCTGCTATTTTGCTGGGCGACAGCATCTTGATTTTGGCGACCGTGCTAGGCGCGGGAACATTGCTGAAACTCTATCCCGCGCTGTTTCACGGAATCCGCTTGGTCGGTGGCTTGTATTTGGCCTATTTAGGCTGGAACTTGCTGCGCGCTGCTGTTAAAAAATGGCATTATCGGGTACCGCAAAATGCAGCCGATGCCTCATTTTCAGACGGCCTTGAAAATAAGCAAACTGTACCACAAAACATTTTCAGCCGCGCCCTGGTGCTGAGCCTGACCAACCCGAAAGCGATTTTGTTTTTCTTGTCGTTTTTTGTGCAGTTCGTTGATCCGGCTTACCCCAATCCGGCCTTATCCTTCTTTATCTTGGCCGTGATTTTGCAGTTGATTAGTTTTGCCTATCTGAATATTTTAGTGTTTTCCGGCTACCGATTGACGCAAGCGTTTAGAAAAAGAGTAAAAACCTCGGCGGTCGCGATGGGAATAGTCGGGCTGATGTTTGTCGGGTTTGCGGTGAAGATGTGGTTCGGCAATTAGGCCGTCTGAAAAGTAGGTTGGGGCGAAGCGCAAACCCAACAAACAATGTAGGAATAATCAAGCAATGTTGGGTTTCCGCTATGCTTCAATCCAACCTACTCAGGTTTGCAAAATTGTATTGTGAGGAAAAAGAATGTACTACCGCCGCTCATTTGCCCAAGGCGCGTGTTATTTCTTTACCTTGACTTTGCAAGACCGTTCACAAGATTTGTTGATTAGATATATTGATGACTTGCGGAAAGCATTTGCTGGAGTAAAGCAAAATCATCCGTTTGAAATCATTGCAATTTGCGTATTACCCGAACATCTGCATTTGTTGATGCAACTGCCGCCCGATGATTGCAACTACCCAACCCGTTTGCGAATAATAAAAGCCAAATTTTCCTAAGTCATGCCGAAAATGGAATATATCTCCGCATCAAGGCATCGGAAAAACGAACGCGGCATTTGGCAGCGTAGGTATTGGGAACATGAAATCCGCAATCAGCAAGATTTGAATGCGCATATTGATTACATTCATATCAATCCGGTGAAGCACGGTTATGTGCCGCGTGTGGCGGATTGGCCGTATTCATCGTTTCATTGGTATGTACGGCAAGGCATTTTGCCCTTGGATTGGGCAGCAAGCGAACCGTCAGGGAATTTCGGGGAATAGGTTGGGTTGACAAACCCAATATAAGATTTTGATTAAACGGTGTTATTGGGTTAACGTTTACCATTCAAGGTTGCCTGAAAACGGGTAGGTTGGGTTGATAAACCCAACATAAAATTTTGATTCACAGGTGTTTGTTGGGTTTCCGCTTCGCTCCAACCCAACCACGCTTGCTGTTTATCAGGCTCGACACGGTCAAAATACAGCCGTGGGCTTGACGGGGGGAGATGGTATCTACGCTTGCTGAGAATGCTGCGGAAATGTCCTTTATGATGCGTTTTGCTTCATAAACCCCTTTATTAATTTAAAATTAAGGTAAAAATTATGATTACATTTTCTGATATAAATAATCATGATGAAAAATTAAGTCAAGATGATAATTTTTTAAATGAAAATGAGCAAAACAGAGTTATCTTAGAGGATCTATTGCGTAATACAGAGAGAAAGTTTAATGATGTTTTATTGGAAATTACAAAAAAAATAGAAAAATCTTTAGATTATGAAATAAAAATAATTTGGCCGAGAGATAAATCTACCTATGCAGGAATTAAATATGATGGAAATTACAGTATAAAGATTAGCATGCCATTTACGCGTAAAATATTTGTATATTCAGATTTTATTGCAGAGAAATATGAGAATTTTTGGAGAGATAAGTTAAAAATTCAGGTATCAAAGTCTGAAGTTAGAGACATGTTGTTTTGTAGCTATTGCTTAATAATATTATGTCATGAAGCTGCTCACATTTTAAATGGACATTTAGATTTCTTAAAAGATAAAAAAATAATTACAACAACAGAAACTCTTGAAATAGATTATCTTGAGATTTTAACGAAAGAGAATTCTAAAGAGAATTTAGAAGAGTTAGAGAAAGCCCATAAAAATAATAGGGATATTTGGTTTGCTCTTGAAGCTGAGGCAGATGCATTCGCTGCGCAAAGTGCAGTGAATTTATTTAGACTTATAGATAAAATATGGAATGTAATAGAAAGAGTTAAAGGCATTGAATCTGATATTGTAATTGCATATGAGGTTTATGGTTACATTCTTGCAACTTTATTTCATTTTTATGACTTAATTTCCTCACCAAATGATGTTAGGCATCCTAAGCCATTTGTAAGAATGTATATTAGTGCATCTTCATTTAATCAATTAGTTAAAATAAAAAAATGCAGCTCCGATGAGTATAAAGTTATTTTAGAGACATTGCTGAAATCTTACTGGGAAGTTTCCGATAATTTTAAATTTTATGACACTACAGAATTACAAAAAATTAAGATGGAATATCCCTTAGAAGCAGCTGATTTTATGAAAAAAATTCCTAATATTTTAAAGAAAATAAATATTTCTTCATATAGGAAAAGATAACTTAAATTTAATACAATTTGTTTGTGGAAAGCTCTAACCATGCCTAAACGTACCGACCTAAAATCCATCCTCATCATCGGCGCCGGCCCGATTGTTATCGGCCAAGCCTGCGAATTTGACTACTCCGGCGCACAAGCCTGCAAAGCGCTGCGCGAAGAAGGCTACAAAGTCATCTTGGTCAATTCCAACCCCGCCACCATCATGACCGACCCCGAAATGGCCGATGTAACCTACATCGAGCCGATTATGTGGCAAACCGTTGAAAAAATCATCGCCAAGGAGCGCCCCGATGCGGTGCTGCCCACCATGGGCGGCCAAACCGCGCTTAACTGCGCCCTCGATTTGGCGCGTAACGGCGTGCTGGCGAAATACAATGTGGAATTGATTGGCGCAACGGAAGACGCGATTGACAAAGCCGAAGACCGTGGCCGTTTCAAAGAAGCGATGGAAAAAATCGGCCTGTCCACGCCCAAGTCGTTCGTGTGCCACACCATGAACGAAGCGCTGGCCGCGCAAGAACAAGTGGGCTTTCCCACGTTGATTCGTCCTTCGTTTACGATGGGCGGCTCGGGCGGCGGCATTGCGTATAACCGCGATGAATTCTTGGCGATTTGTGAACGCGGTTTTGACGCTTCGCCCACCCACGAACTGCTGATTGAGCAGTCCGTACTCGGCTGGAAAGAGTACGAAATGGAAGTGGTGCGCGACAAAAACGACAACTGTATCATCATCTGCTCCATTGAAAACTTTGACCCGATGGGCGTGCACACCGGCGACAGCATCACCGTTGCCCCTGCGCAAACCTTGACGGACAAAGAATACCAAATTATGCGCAACGCCAGCTTGGCGGTGCTGCGCGAAATCGGCGTGGACACCGGCGGTTCAAACGTGCAATTTGCCGTCAATCCCGCCAACGGCGAAATGATTGTGATTGAAATGAACCCGCGCGTTTCCCGTTCCTCCGCGCTGGCTTCCAAGGCCACGGGCTTTCCGATTGCGAAAGTGGCGGCGAAATTGGCCGTTGGCTTCACGCTGGACGAGCTGCGTAACGACATCACCGGCGGCCGCACGCCCGCGTCGTTTGAGCCGAGCATCGATTATGTGGTAACCAAAATCCCGCGTTTCGCCTTTGAAAAATTCCCTGCGGCAGACGACCGCTTGACCACGCAAATGAAATCCGTGGGCGAAGTGATGGCGATGGGGCGCACGCTGCAAGAATCGATGCAAAAAGCGCTGCGCGGTTTGGAAACCGGCTTGTGCGGCTTCAACCCGAAAACGGACGACAAAGCCGAAATCCGCCGCGAACTCGCCAATCCAGGGCCGGAACGGATTTTGTATGTGGCCGATGCCTTCCGCGCCGGCTTCACGATTGCCGAAATTCACGACATTTGCGCGATTGACCCGTGGTTTTTGGCGCAGATTGAAGACATTGTCCGCGAAGAGCAAAACATCGTTTCAGGCAGCCTGAACGATTTGGATTATGCCAACTTACGCCGTCTGAAACGCAAAGGTTTCGCCGACAAACGCATCGCCCAACTTTTGGGGCTGCCTGAAAAAGCCGTACGCGAACACCGTTACGCCCTGAATCTGCACCCCGTTTACAAGCGCGTGGACTCCTGCGCCGCCGAGTTTGCCAGCGACACCGCCTATCTCTACTCCACTTACGAAGAAGAATGCGAAGCACGGCCGTCTGAAAACCGCAAAGTGATGATTCTCGGCGGCGGCCCGAACCGCATCGGCCAAGGCATTGAGTTTGACTACTGCTGCGTACACGCCGCGCTGGCGCTGCGCGAATCGGGTTTTGAAACCATTATGGTGAACTGCAACCCCGAAACCGTGTCCACCGATTTTGACACCTCCGACCGTCTGTATTTTGAACCGCTTACGCTGGAAGACGTGTTGGAAATCGTTCGCACCGAACAGCCTTGGGGCGTAATTGTGCATTACGGCGGCCAAACGCCGCTCAAACTCGCCAACGCCTTGGTGGAAAACGGCGTAAACATCATCGGCACGTCCGCCGACAGCATTGATGCGGCGGAAGACCGCGAGCGTTTCCAAAAAGTATTGAACGACTTGGGCTTGCGCCAGCCGCCGAACCGCACCGCGCGGAACGAAGAAGAAGCGCTCACGCTGGCGGAAGAAATCGGCTATCCGCTTGTGGTGCGCCCGTCTTATGTGTTGGGCGGCCGTGCGATGCAAGTGGTGCATTCTGCCGAACAATTAAAAACTTATATGCGCGAAGCGGTGCAGGTGTCCGAAGACAGCCCCGTGCTGCTGGACTTTTTCTTGAACAACGCCATCGAGGTGGACGTGGACTGCGTTTCAGACGGCAAAGAAGTCGTCATCGGTGGCATTATGCAACACGTTGAACAAGCAGGCATTCACTCCGGCGATTCCGGCTGCTCGCTGCCGCCGTATTCGTTGAGCCAAGACATTCAAGACGAAATCCGCCGCCAAACCAAGGCGATGGCGTATGCGCTGAACGTGGTCGGTTTGATGAACGTGCAGTTTGCGGTGCAGGACGGCGTGGTGTATGTGTTGGAAGTAAATCCGCGTGCTTCGCGTACCGTGCCGTTTGTTTCCAAAGCGACTTCCGTGCCGCTTGCCAAAGTGGGCGCGCGTGCGATGGCGGGCATTTCGCTGGCGGAACAAGGCGTTGAAAAAGAAGTTGTGCCGGATTTTTACGCGGTGAAAGAAGCGGTGTTCCCGTTCATCAAATTCCCTGGCGTGGACACGATTTTGGGGCCGGAAATGCGTTCCACCGGCGAAGTGATGGGCGTGGCGGAAACCTTCGGCGAAGCCTATCTGAAAGCGCAACTGGGCGCGGGCGAGCGTATGCCCGCCACCGGCAAGGTGTTCATCGCGGTGCGCGATGAAGATAAGCCCTTGATTGTGCAAACGGTGAAAAACTTCCTGTCGCTGGGCTACGGCGTGTGCGCCACGCGCGGCACGGCGGCGTATTTGGCGGAACAGGGCATCACCGTGCAGGTGGTGAACAAGGTGCTGGAAGGCCGCCCGCACATTGTGGATGCGATTAAGAACGGCGAAATTGCGATGGTTATCAATACCGTCGGCAGCGATGCCCAAACCGTAACCGACAGCCATTCTATCCGCCGCACCGCGCTGACTCAGCGTGTGCCGCAATATACGACTGTGGCCGGCGGCGAGGCGATGAGTGAAGGCGTGAAGAGCTTGAACAATATCAATGTGTACAGTGTTCAAGAGTTGCACAAACGCTTGCGTCAAGGTTGATAGATATGATGTAAACAAACCGCTCGGAGATTTTCCGGGCGGTTTTTTGTTGGCAGGCTGTCTGAAAATCGGGTTTGTTTTTTGGAGGAAGGGTAAAAGGATGCCTGATTACTTGGACGGGGGAGATACTCGGGTCAAGCCCGAGTATGACGCTTCTTGATAAAACAGACTTCTCTTGGACTTTCTCGATACTTTATCCAGCTGATTTTGTTACCATATCTTTTGATTTTACACTTCACTCCAACCCGAGCTGCCGAAAATGCCCGTCATATTCGGGCTTGACCCGAGTATCTCCCCGTTGAAATATCTATTGCCGCTTGAAAGTAAGGCCTTGGGTTTTACGTACCTTATTCAATTTTGCGGCTCTATTTTCAGACGGCCTCAAAATACTTCCATATCGCGCCGTGATACGCGCTTGAAGCCGTGTGCTTCCAAGAAAGCGAGTACGTCAAACTGTTGCTGCTGTTTGGCTTGGAAATGGGCTGCGCCGTAGGTAATGAACAGGTTTCTGCCTTCGGCTAAGCGGCGTTCCAATTTGGCGATGAGCAGACGGTTGCGTTCTTGTTGGACGACTTCCATGAAGGCTTTGTCGTGTGCTTCGGCATCATCGCTGTTTAAATCTGTTTCGATTTTAATGAAACCGATTTTACGCTCGCTTTTCAAGTTGCCGTCGGGATCACTGGCTTTCAGGACGGCTCGCAGGCCGCGCTTGATTAACCAAGCGGCAGGTCGTCTGAAAAGTGGGAAGCGCGCCCATTTTTCCAGTGTGGCCATACGGTATTTATATTTGAACGGTTCTTGGGCGATCAGTTCGGCGATGGCCGGTTGGGCGTTCAGGCAGGCGATAAATTGTTCGGCACTCATATCGGCGATTTCGGTTTTATCGGCCGGAATGCCGTTCAGATAGCTGTCGCCGAACTGGCTTTCTACGCCGAGCAAATCGGCAACGGCCTGATAAGCGCGTTCCAAGGAGAAATCTTCTACCGCCATTATGCGCGACATAATGTGGCTGATTTGCTGTTTCAGCCCGGCCTGCTCGGTTTCATCAGCAGTTTCCGGCTGCACTTTTTCCAGCAATACCAAGCCGTTATCAGGATAATCGGCGAGAAACTGCTTGATATTGGTGTTTACTGAACGGAAAAATGCGCTCGGGGCAACGTGTACCATTCCCTGAATCAGCACGGTTTGGCCGGTTTCGGGGTGGGCGTAGTGCAGCAGAACGGTGTTGGCAGGTTTGCTCATCGGTGTTCCTTTCTAAAATGGGCGAAAAGGCCGTCTGAAAAACGGGCAGTTTTGTCTCATCAAAATTGCTTCGTTTTCAGACGGCCTTGTGTATCAAAGCGGATTATTTTGCCAGTTTGGCGGCAACATCGCGCAGGGCGGTGCGCAGGCCTTCTTCGATAACAGGGTGGTAGAACGGCATATCCAGCATTTGCGGTACGGTCATCTTCATTTGATGCGCCCAAGCCAGCAGGTGGGCGATGTGTTCCGCCGCCGGGCCGAACATTTCCGCGCCGAGGAAGCGGCCGGTGGCGCGGTCGGCATACACGCGCAGATGGCCTTTATTCACCAGCATCACGCGGCTGCGGCCTTGGTTTTTGAACGATACTTCGCCCACGGCCACTTGGTTTTCAAAATCGCTGCCGTATTGCGCTTGCAGCGAGGCGAAACGTGCGCCGACAGTAGCAATTTGCGGGCTGGTGAACACGACACCGATCAGGCTGCGGCGCAGGCCTTTTTCAATGTTCGGATACAGACCGGCATTTACACCGGCAATCTTGCCTTGGTCGCTGGCTTCGTGCAGCAGCGGCAGTTGGTTGGAAGCATCGCCTGCGATGAAAATGTGCGGAATGCTGGTTTGCATAGTGTGCGGATCGGCAACCGGTACGCCGCGTGCGTCCAGCTCGATGTCGAGGTTTTCCAAGCCGATGCCGTCCACATTCGGGCGGCGGCCGACGGCAGCCAGCAAGTAATCGGAAACGAATACGCCGCGTTCGCCGTCTTGCTCCCAATGCACTTCAACTTTGCCTTCGTCATTCAGCTTCACTTCGGTTTTCGCGTCCAAATGCAGGTTCAGCTCTTCGCCGAATACGGCTTTGGCTTCGGCCAGAACCACCGGATCGGAAATGCCGCCCAGTGCGCCGCCCAAGCCGAAGATTTCCACGCGGACGCCCAAACGGGTCAGCGCTTGGCCGAGTTCCAAACCGATAACGCCGGGGCCGAATACGGCAACGCTTTCAGGCAGGGTATCCCAAGAAAAAACGTCGTCGTTGATAATCAGTTTGTCGCCCAAGGCTTCCCATTGCGGTAGGATAATCGGGCGCGAACCGGTGGCAATCACGAAACGGCCGGCTTGGATTTGGGTGTGGTCGTCGATTTGAATGGTGTTGGCATCGATGAATTTTGCCGCGCCCATAATGCGGCGCTCGGCCGGCCATTCTTCCACATCGCTTACTACGAAGCCGACAAAGCGGTCGCGCTCGGATTTCACGCGGTTCATTACTTCCACGCCGTCCACGACAACGGAAGCTTTGTCCAAATGTACGCCGAACGGATCGGTGTGCAGCGCGTGATAGCGTGCCTCGGCAGCGGCAATCAAGAGCTTGGACGGCATACAGCCTACGCGCGCGCAGGTTGTACCGAATACATTGCTTTCAATCAGGTAAACGTTTTCGGTGTGGAGGCGGGCATTGCGGAATGCGCCCATACCGGCGGTACCGCCGCCGATCACGACAACATCTGCTTGCAGTTGTTTCATTTTTTATCCTTTCGTTGAGCCAAGCGCCGTACTGTTTTGCATTGTAAAAAAGATGTGTCTGCCTTGTTTTGCTTACCGGCAAACGGTTTGAAGCTGCGTTTTCAGACGGCCTTGATGGTAAAAATCGGGGGGAAAGCTGAGAAAAAGAGTTATTCGGGTAACGCTTTGCACAGAGAGAAAAGCGTTACCCGAATAACCCTGAAAGGTATTCGGGAGGGCGGACGCGCCGCCCCGTATTCCGCATCAAGCGCAGGAAGGATTAAGCAAAGTATGCTTCCAGCTCTTCGCTGCCGCCGATGTGTTTGCCGCCGATGAAGACTTGCGGTGCAGAAGTTTTGCCGGTAATGGCGCGGACAGAAGTGGTGCTCGCGTCTTTACCCAAAACGATTTCTTCGTAGGCCAAGCCTTTTTCTTCCAACAGGGCTTTGGCTTTCGCGCAGAACGGGCAGCCCGGTTTGGTGATGATAGCAACAGATTCTTGTGCTTTCCATTCAGGATCGATGGCTTTCAGCATAGTGTCGGCATCGGAAACTTCAAACGGGTCGCCGTCTTTGATCGGCTCAACGAAGGCTTTTTCTACTACGCCGTCTTTAACCAGCATAGAGTAGCGCCAAGAACGGTCGCCGAAGCCCAGTTGGTCTTTGGAAACCAGCATACCCATACCGCGGGTGAAGTCGCCGTTGCCGTCCGGTACAACGATGATGTTTTCAGCTTCTTGATCGGCCAACCAAGCGTTCATTACGAAAGTGTCGTTTACAGAAACGCACAAGATGCTGTCTACGCCGCGTGCGTAGAATTCTTTGGCCAATTCGTTGTAGCGAGGCAGGTGGGTAGAAGAGCAGGTCGGAGTGAACGCGCCCGGCAGAGAGAATACGGCAACGGTTTTGCCTTTGAACAAGTCATCGGTAGAAACGTCCACCCAAGCGTCGCCTTGACGGGTGTGGAATACTACTGAAGGAACTTTGCTGCCGACCAATTCGGCTTCGGTTTTGATGTTGATGCTCATAATTTTGCTCCAAATGTGTAAGCGGGGTTGGAAAAATGCGGTATTCAATCCGCAAAATTATACGCGGCACTATGCCGTAAAGGTATTGATTGTGCAAATACTCGGTATTGCGAAAAATTATGCTTGGCTCCGGCTCTGCGGAAACTCACTTCGTTTCATTTTCAGACGGCATCGGCAGCACCGGGCTGTCTTCGTAAACCAGCGCGGCGATACCGGCTTCGGCAGTTTCTTTTACGGCGAAACGGTCGCCTTCGGGCGTTTGCGGTGCGAGGAAATCCACGCGGATGTCCAGCGTTTTCATTGAAACGATTTTCCACAGCGAGGCAAACAGGCTGATGTCGCCGGCATAAGACGGCTCGGCGGTGCGGCGGCCTTGGCCGTCATAATAGCGCAAAGCGGCTGCTTGGATGGGCGTTTGCGTATCCAGTGCAGACTGAAACAGTGCCGCTTTGAACGGCAGCAGCGCCAAGCCTTCGGAGGTGCGCGCTTCGGGGAAAAAACACACGCTCGCGCCGTTTTCCAAAGCCTGATTGATGGCGCGGACGATGGTTTCCGTATCTTTGCGCGAGGAGCGGTCGATAAATACCGTCCCGACATTTGCCATCAGCCGCCCGACCAGCGGCCAGCTTCTCAATTCTTTTTTGGCGATAAAACCGGTCGGCACCAGCGCGTTGAGCGCGAAAATGTCCAGCCAAGAAATGTGGTTGGCCACCAGCAGTAAACTGCGGCCAGCCGGTACATTTTCCAAGCCCTGCGGTGTCAGGCGTACATCCAAGGCCGCCAGTGCGGCGTAGCTCAGGCGGCTCAATGCCGCGTTGCGCTCGGCCTGATTGCTGTTTTTCAGACGGCCTATCGTAAAAGCCGCGCCGACAAGCCAGAATGCCAAGCGCAGAATACGCAGGATTCGGGTGAACCAAGAAGATTTCATTGTTAGACGTTTTACTCAAAAAGAGGAATGTAACGCGCCGGCCGGCCGTCTGCCAGCATCTTTGCGCTTGTTTACTTTTGACATTTCGGGCAGTAGAACGTACCGCGCTGGCCGATAACCGTTTTCACGATTTCCGTACCGCACGCGCGGCAAGGCTCGCCGTTGCGGCCGTACACTTTGTATTCCTGCTGGAAATAGCCGCTGTTGCCCTCGCTGTCCACAAAATCGCGCAGCGTACTGCCGCCTTTTTCAATGGCGCGGTGCAGTACGGCGCGGATTTCTTCTGCCAGTAATGCCGCTTCCCGTTTGTTTATTTTGTCGGCACGGCGCTGCGGCGCAATGCCTGAGGCAAACAGGCTTTCGTTGGCATAAATATTGCCTACGCCGACCACGACTTTATTGTCCATCAGTACGGTTTTGACCGGACTTTTGCGCTTTTTCAGTTGCGCGTAAAGATAAGCGCCGTCAAAGCCGTTTTCCAGCGGTTCGGGTCCCAAATCCGCCAAAAGCGGATGTGTTTCCTGCGCGCCGGCATACCACAGCACCGCGCCGAACCTGCGCGGATCGTGGTAACGCAAAACTGTGCCGTCTGAAAACACCATATCCAAATGATCGTGTTTGCCCGCTTCCGGTGCAAGGCCGTCTGAAAACACGCGCAGGCTGCCGGACATTCCCAAGTGAATCAAAACAATGCCCGAGGCGAAACGGATAATCAGATATTTCGCACGGCGTTCGCAGGCAACAACCGTTTCGTCCTGCAAAGTTTCCGGCAAATCAGACGGCACCGGCCAGCGCAGCTTCGGCTGGCGGATCTGCACTCGGGCAACGGTTTTCCCTTGGATATGCGGCGCAACACCGCGCAGCGTGGTTTCGACTTCGGGCAGTTCAGGCATTGTGTTCGGGCCGTCTGAAAAAGAGAGAATTATAGCGGAAAGCATTGCGTTTCGGGGCGGGTTTGAGAAAAGGCCGTCTGAAAACCGGAGCCAAAGGTTTGCGGGCGGATTTTGCCTATATAACCAAACCCGTTGTTCAAATAACAAACCATTCTTTCCGTTTTTCAGACGGTCTTGCTAAGGTTTGGGCTGTGAAAAAAGAGAAGGGGAAACCGCAATGCGTTTGTTGAAATCGCCTGCCGTGCTGCCGGGCTTCGGATTGAGCCTCGGGATAACGGTTTTGTGCTTGTCGCTGCTGGTGGTGCTGCCGTTTGCCGTGATGGGGCTGACGGCGGCGCAAACGGGCTGGGCGGGCTTTTGGCAGACGGTGGCCGAGCCGCGCGTGTTGGCGGCGGTGTGGCTGAGTTTGAAAATGGCGTTTTGGGCGATGCTGACCAATATGGTGTTCGGTACGTTGGTGGCTTGGGTATTGGTGCGCTATGATTTTCCGCTGAAAAGCTTGGTGAATGCGTTGGTGGATCTGCCTTTTGCGTTGCCGACGGCGGTAACGGGGATTGCGCTGGCAACGCTGTATGCGCCGAACGGCTGGCTGGGCGGTTTGTTTGCGGCGGACGGCCTGTTCGGTGCGCTGTTTTCAGACGGCCTGAAAATCGCGTTTACGCCTTTGGGGATTTGGATTGCGCTGGTGTTTGTATCGCTGCCGTTTATTGTGCGCGCGGTGCAGCCGGTGTTGGAAGAATTGTCGGGCGAATATGAGGAAGCGGCGGCGGTGCTGGGTGCAGGCCGTCTGAAAACCTTCTTCCGCGTGTTGCTGCCGGAGATGATGCCGGCCTTGCTGACGGGCGCAGGAATGATGTTTGCACGGGCAACCGGCGAATTCGGCTCGGTAATTTTTATTGCCGGCAATATTCCGATGGTGTCGGAAATCCTGCCGCTCATCATTATCGGCAAGCTGGAACAATATGATGTACAGGGTGCATCTGCGGTGGCTTTGTTTATGCTGATGATTTCTTTTGTGATTTTGCTGGTGTTGAACATCGGGCAATGGGCGTTGGGCAAACGCGCGGGAGCGAAGGTATGAGTGCGAAAACCAATCCGAACATTACCGAACCGCGTGTGTTGCAATGGCTGCTGATTGCGGCGGCGCTGCTGTTTTTGCTGGTAATGCTGCTTATTCCGCTGGCGGCGGTGTTTTACGAAGCCTTGAAAAACGGCTGGCAGCTTTATCTGGCTTCGCTGACCGATTCCGAAGCCTTGTCTGCTATCCGTTTGACTTTATTAACCGCCGTGATTGTGTTGCCGGTTAATGCAGTGCTGGGCATTGCGGCGGCTTGGTTGCTGACCCGCTTCGATTTCCGCGGCAAACAGCTTTTGACGACTTTGCTCGATTTGCCGTTTTCCGTATCGCCCGTTGTGGCCGGTTTGATGTTTGTGCTGCTGTTCGGCGCACATTCGCTGATGGGCGGCTGGCTGGAAACACACGGCATACAGATTATTTTTGCCGTGCCCGGTATTGTGCTGGCCACTTTGTTCGTTACCTTTCCTTTTGTGGCACGCGAGCTGATTCCGCTGATGCAGGCGCAGGGCGACAGCGAAGAGCAGGCCGCGCTGATTTTGGGTGCAGGTGCGTGGCAGATGTTTTGGCGTGTAACGCTGCCGAATATCAAATGGGCGCTGCTGTACGGCCTGATTTTGAGCAATGCGCGTGCAATGGGCGAGTTCGGCGCGGTCAGCGTGGTGTCCGGCCATATCCGCGGCGAAACCAATACCGTGCCGCTGTTGGTGGAAATTTTATACAACGAATACAACTTCACTGCCGCATTTGCTTTGTCCAGCCTACTGGCGTTGCTGGCGATTGCCACTTTGGCTTTGCAAAACCTGATTAACCGTATCCAAACCAAAAAACTGGCGGCAGCCGGGCGGAAAGAGGAAAACGTATGAGCATCACCATCGAAAATCTGAACAAATCCTTCGGCGGTTTTCACGCGCTGCAAAACATCAATCTGAATGTGCCGACAGGCCGTCTGACTTCCTTGCTCGGCCCTTCCGGCTGCGGCAAAACCACGCTGTTGCGGATTATCGCCGGTTTGGAAACTGCCGACAGCGGACGTATTCTGTTTGACGGCAGAGACGTTACCGGCAAGCACGTCCGCGAGCGCAAAGTCGGCTTCGTGTTCCAGCATTACGCGCTATTCCGCCATATGAACGTGTTCGACAACATCGCTTTCGGCCTGACCGTATTGCCGCGCAGCCAGCGCCCGAGTAAAGACCAAATCCGTGCCAAAGTGGAAGAATTGCTGAAACTCGTGCAGCTTGCCCATCTGGCCAAAGCCTATCCGCACCAACTCTCCGGCGGCCAACGCCAACGCATCGCATTGGCGCGTGCACTGGCTGTGTCACCGAAGTTATTGCTGCTGGACGAACCCTTCGGCGCACTGGACGCCAAAGTCCGTAAAGAGCTGCGGACTTGGCTGCGCGAAATCCATCACGAGCTGAACATCACCAGCGTATTGGTCACGCACGATCAGGAAGAAGCATTGGAAGTATCGGATGAAATCGTGGTGATGAACCACGGCCGAATCGAGCAGACCGGCGATGCCGACACGCTCTACCGCAAACCGCAGAATGCGTTTGTTACCGGCTTTCTCGGCGATACCGATGCCTTTGAAGGCCGCATTGAACAAGGCGCGTGGCATTACGGCGGTTTTGTCTGGCCGTTGGCCGAAACCCTCCGCTGGCAGGAACAAAGCGCCGTCGGTTATGTCCGCCCGCACGAATGGCAGATTGATGCAGAGCGGCCGATGTTGCGCGCCCGTATCGAAAAAATCCATATTTCCGGCGCGCTTACCCATCTTGTGCTGATGCCCGAAAACAGCCGGATACCGGTACGCGCCGATTTCGCCAGCACCGAAGCGGCGGCGTGGAATCTGCAAAGCGGCCAAACTGTATCGCTTGCGCCGAAGCAGGTGTATGTGTTCGGTCAAAGCGAACTGATTGATTTTGCGATTTAAACTGACGGGCTTTGCTGAAAAAAAAGGCCGTCTGAAAACGAGGCGAGCCGTTGCGGCTGCACCCGTTTTCAGACGGCCTTGATGTTGGCAAACTAAGCCTTGCCCTGCATATTGTGGTGCTCAATTTCGAAACCGCGCGCACGGTAAGCCTTGAAACGCTCGCGCGCCGCGGCCAAGTCTTCCA
>JAUNKU010000019.1:16626-18550 GCA_030532645.1 Neisseria sp.
AAACCGCGCGCACGGTAAGCCTTGAAACGCTCGCGCGCCGCGGCCAAGTCTTCCAAACTGTTGCCGACAATTTCCAGCACACGCTCGGGCGGTTGCGGCGCATCGCACCAAAACTGCTCCGAGATGTTCAACACCACCGGCGGCACATTGCGCGGCAAATGTCCTCCCGAAGCCAAAACCAGAGGTACGTCTTGCGGCATGGCTTCATCGGTAAACCAGATTTCGTGCGGCAGAAAACTTTCCGGCGGCTCCGCCCACAAATCGCGGTCGAGCTGCGCGAGCGTGCCGTCGTCGTCCGCCCATAACAGCACGCGTGAGCCGGAAGCAGCCGCTTTGGCGGCCAAACGGCAGGCGAAACGGGCAGGGTCGGCAACGTGGGTGTAGAAAGTGGCTTTGGGCATAGTGTCGGACTTTTCTGGGAAATGCAAAACAGTCGGTTGTTTGAGCGCGTGTTTTCAGGTGGGGTTCGGGAGGATTGTTGAATGGTCTCAGCAAGTCGGCGAGTAGGTTGGGTTTACGCTGCACTTCAACCCAATCTACCGGCAACCGTCTGTGCAAGAGTTAGGCCGGACAAAACCGTGCGGCAATATCCGGCTTGATTTTCAGACGGTCTCAAACTTCAAGGCCGTCTGAAAATCGGTGCTTAACCTTGCGCGCGGTTTTGCAGGAATTTCAACAGCAGCGAAACAGGGCGGCCGGTTGCGCCTTTGTCTTTGCCCGAACGCCAAGCCGTGCCGGCGATGTCCAAGTGCGCCCACGGGTAGTTTTCGGTGAAGTGCGACAGGAAGGCGGCAGCCGTAATCGTACCGGCAGGGCGGCCGCCGATGTTTTGCAGGTCGGCGAAGTTGGATTTGAGCTGTTCGCGGTATTCGTCAAACAGCGGCAGCTGCCAAGCTTTGTCGTTGGTTTGACGGGCGGCGGCGAGCAGTTCGTCTGCCAGTTCCTGATTGTTGGCCATCAGGCCGCTGGTTTGGTGGCCGAGCGCGATGATGCACGCGCCGGTCAGTGTGGCGACATCAATAACGGCGGCAGGCTCGAAACGTTCGGCGTAAGTCAGCGCATCGCACAATACCAAACGGCCTTCGGCATCGGTGTTGAGGTTTTCGATAGTGATGCCGCTCATTGATTTGACGATGTCGCCCGGCTTGGAGGCGCCGCCGTCCGGCATATTTTCGCAACTAGCAACGATGGCTACGATATTCAGCGGCAGTTTTGCTTTTACGGCGGCGATAAATGCGCCGATAACCGAAGCCGCACCGCACATATCGTATTTCATTTCGTCCATACCTTCGCCCGGTTTCAGCGAAATGCCGCCGCTGTCGAAGGTTAGGCCTTTGCCGACCAACACCACCGGCGCAGCGGTTTTGTCGGCCGCGCCGAAGTAGCGCAGTTCTACCAAACGCGGCTCTTCCACGCTGCCTTTGGCTACGCCCCAGAAAGAAGGCATATTGTCGCGGATATAGTCTTTGCCGAATACGGTAATCTGTGTTTCGGGAACGCCTGCTTCGCGCGCTTCGGCGGCGGCAGTGTCGGCCAGATAGGTTGGTGTGCAGACATTCGGCGCAGTGTTGGCCAAATCTTTGCACAAATTGATGCCGTAAAGCGCGGCTTCGGCGGTTTGCACGGCAGCGGTAACTGCCTCGGCGTTATTGCCGGTATAAAAAGCGGTTTCCTGCAATTTTGCTGGTTTGGCCGTTTTCTTGAAACGGTCGAAACGGTAGGCGGCATTGCCCAGTGCCAGCAGCAGGATTTCGGCCAGCATCGGTGCGCCGTGGCTGCATACTTCGCTCAAATCAACCGCCAGTTCAGGCTGTTTCTGCGCCCACGCAGCGGCTTCGGCAGCCGCTTTTTCAATGGCGGCGCGGTCGAGTGCATTCAGGCGCAGTACGGCAACAGGGCGCAACAGGCCGTCTGAAACCGTTTG
>JAUNKU010000194.1 GCA_030532645.1 Neisseria sp.
AATACCCTGTTTTTCAGACGGCCTAGATTTTTCAATCTGGAACTTACTTCTGATTATCAGCCAAAATCTTTTGCAGCTGCGCGGCAGGCGCATAGCCCGGCTGCACTTTGCCGTTCGGGAAAATCAAAGTCGGCGTACCGGTAAAGCCGAGTTGTTCGCCAAGCGATACGGTTTCGGCGACGGGATTGTCGCAAGCGGCGGCTTTCGGCGGCAGTTTGCCTTGGCGCATCCAGTTTACCCACGCGGCGGTGCGGTCGGGCTGGCACCAAATCTGTTCGGATTTGCGTACGGCATCAGGGTGCAGGCCGGTAATCGGCATCAGGAACGTGTAAATCGTGATGTCGGTCATTTTGGCAAACTCGGCTTCCAAACGTTTGCAATACGGGCAATCGGGATCGGAGAATACGGCCACTTGCAGTTTGCCGTTGCCGCGCACTTCTTTAACCGCCATTTCAAACGGCAAATCGGCGTAAGAAGTGCGGTTCAAATCTTCTTTACGCTGATCGGTCAGGCTTTTTTTGGCGGCGATGTCGATAAAATCGCCCACCAGCATATATTTGGCTTCGGCATCGGTATAGATAATCTGCTTGCCGGATACGACCACTTCATAGAGATTGGCCAGCGGCGTGGCATAAACGCCTTCGACTTTCAAATCCTGTTCGGCGTAATTTTTTTCCAGTTTTTCGGTAATGGTTTTAACGGTTGCGGCCGGAACGCCGTCTGCGGCCGCGGTTTGCGGCGCGGCGGCGTGGCTGGTCTGCTGTTGGCCGCAGGCGGCAAGCATTGCGGCGGTAACAAGGGCAAACAGGGTTTTGCGGTTCATAAGGCGTTTTCTCTGTAAAAGGGCGGATTATAGCGCGAACGGCGGTTTGTCAAAACAATCAACTTGATGCACAATGCGGCAAGCTGTCTCTTTGGGGAAAACGATGGGTCCGATTCTTGCTTTCGATATTGAAACCGTTCCTGATGTACGCGGCATCCGCCTGCTGCACAATCTGCCTGCTTCGGTGGGCGACGAGGAAGTGGTGGAATTTGCCCGCCAGCGCCGCCGCGCGCAAACCGGCGGCGATTTTATGCAGTACCACTTGCAGCGCGTGGTGGCGATTTCCTGCTGTATGCGCTGGGGCAGCGATAAAATCCACGTCGGCACCATCGGCAGCGAGCAGGACGATGAAGGCAGTATGATTGCCAAATTCTTTGATTTGGTTGAAAAACACACGCCGCAGCTGGTCAGCTGGAACGGCGGCGGCTTCGATTTGCCGGTGCTGCACTACCGCGCTTTGGTTCACGGCATTTCTGCCGCGCGTTATTGGGATATGGGCGAAGGCGATTTCGGCGACAGCCGCGATTTCAAGTGGAACAACTACATCAGCCGCTACCACAACCGCCATTGCGATCTGATGGATTTGCTTGCGCTTTACCAACCTCGCGCCAATGTACCGCTTGACGACATCGCCAAGCTGTGCGGCTTTCCCGGCAAACTGGGAATGGACGGCAGCAAAGTTTGGGAAGCGTTCAGCCAAGGCCGTCTGAAAGAAATCCGCGATTACTGCGAAACCGATGCGGCGAATACTTATCTGATGTTCCTGCGCTTCCGCCTGATGAACGGTGCGCTTGATGCCGATGAATACGAGCAAGAGATACGCCGTCTGAAAAACTATCTTGCCGAACAAAACGGCAATCATTGGCAGGAATTT
>JAUNKU010000195.1 GCA_030532645.1 Neisseria sp.
ATTATTATGAACGGTTTTCAGGTGGAACGAAAGGGCGGATTTGAGGATTTTTCAGACGGCCTTTTGTGCGGAAAAGCCCATCTTCGTGTAAAGTATCGTTTGCCATACAAAACCATAACATTAAAATATCCGAACACGCTATGAAACGACTGATACCGAACGACATCACGCCGTTGGAGCAAACCGTCATCAACGCGCGGCACACGGCGGCGATGCTGAAACTGATTGCCCACCCGCACCGCCTGATGATTTTATGCCTGTTGGCCGAGAGCGAACACAATGTAACCGAGCTGGTTGAAACGCTGGGTATCAACCAAACCGCCGTGTCCAACCATCTGGCCAAGCTGCGCAGCGAAGGCGTGGTCGATTACACGCGCTACCACCGCGTTTTGCAATACCGCCTCGTGTCGCCCGAAGTGCGCGCCGTATTGGACGTTATCGGCGCGCAGTGCCTGCACAAAGATTTGCCCAAAGGCCAGCCTTATCCGGCGGTTTGTCCGCACAAAACCGAAGAGCCGTCCTGAGCATTACCGCAAGGCCGTCTGAAAACATACAATGGAAACCTCAATGAAAATCGCTACTTGGAATGTAAACTCCCTCAATGTGCGCTTGCCGCACGTGCAAAACTGGCTGCAACAGCACCGCCCTGATGTGCTGGTGTTGCAGGAATTGAAGCTCGACCAAGACAAATTTCCGGCAGCCGCTATCCAACTGCTCGGCTACCAAGTGGCGTGGAGCGGCCAAAAAACTTATAACGGCGTGGCTGTGATTGCCAAAAACGAATTGCAGGACGTGCATACCGGCCTGCCCGATCTGCCCGATGATCCGCAACGCCGCGTGATTGCCGCCACCATTGACGGCGTGCGCGTGATCGATGTGTATTGCGTAAACGGCGAAGCTTTGGATAGCCCGAAATTTGTTTATAAAGAAGAATGGTTTGCTGCACTGACCAAGTTTGTCCGCTCAGAAATGGAGAAGCACGAAAAACTGGTGCTGCTCGGCGATTTCAATATCGCGCCTGCCGATTTGGATTGCTACGACCCCGAAAAATGGCACGAAAAAATCCATTGTTCCAGCATTGAGCGTCAGTGGTTCAAAAACCTGCTGGACTTGGGCTTGACCGACAGCCTGCGCCATATCCACCCCGAAGCGGTGATGTACACTTGGTGGGACTACCGTGGCGCGATGTTCCAGCGCAAACAGGGGCTGCGTATCGACCATATTCTCGTTTCTGAAGCAATGAAAAACGCTTTGCGCGATGTGCAGGTGGACAACGAAGCCCGCGGCTGGGAACGCCCGAGCGACCACGCGCCGGTGTGGGCGGAATTTGACTTGGCTTGATGTTTCCGTTTGAACGGATTGAACGGATAAAGGCCGTCTGAAAATGCTGTTTTTCAGACGGCCTTTGGATTGCTCATTTCACAGAAAGCGGAAAAATGCTTTTTCGGAAAACAGAATCCGCAGGCTGGGTTCAGCCCAGCAAATACAGTGTTTGAAAATCCGGCATTTTTTGCTGGGCTGAACCCAGCCCACACGGATAGGGCTGCATTCCCACCGCTCCGTCATACTTGGGCTTGCCCCGAGTATCTCCCCCGTTCCAATCACAGTAATGCCAAAAATAAGCCGCCGATTTCTTGCGCCGTCTCAATTTCTTCTTCCGTATCACAAAATCTTGTCTTGAAACGGTTA
>JAUNKU010000020.1:0-1381 GCA_030532645.1 Neisseria sp.
TTGCAGGTAGGCGGTCAGTTTGGCGGCCAACGCTGGTTGTGCCGCGCCTTTCAATACGGCCGTACCTTCGGTTTGGCGGAATACACCGCCTTTCAGGTTGAGATTGGCGGTTGGCGGTTCGCTGTATTTGCCTTTGCTGTAAAACACTTCAGCTGCCGGACTGCTGGCGTAGCTGACTACCAACGGGCGCGAGCCGCCGTTTTGGGTAAACTCGGTGTAATACGCTTCGCTCCAATCTTTGGCGACTTTCACGCCGTTGGCACGCATTTTTGCCCACCAGTCAAACGCGGCTTTTTCGCCAAGCCCTTGGATATTGGCCAGCAGGAAGCCCAAACCGGTGCTCGACATTCCGGGGTTCGGGACAACCAACAGATTGCGGTATTGCGGTTTGGCCAAATCTGCCAGCGATTGCGGCAGCGGCAGTTTGTGTTTGGCAAACCAGGCTTTATCGTAGTTCAGCGTGATATAGCCGTAGTCCACCGGCTTCATTTCTCCGGCCAGAATACCGGCCTGTTTGGCTTTCAGAATCGTGGTGTTGTCCAAGCCGTACACAGCATCGGCAATCGGCTTGGCACGACTCAAAATCAGTTTGTTGACCATTTCGTTGCCGCTGCCGACTTTAATGACCGACACTTTGGCATTATTGCTTTTTTCAAATGCGGCAAAAGCATCTTTCGGCAGGCTGAACGATTTGTGCACGGCCAAACGGACTTCGGTTTGCGCCTGCGCGGCTGCGGCCAGCGATAAAGCGGCCAAGGCCGCTGTCAGAAAACGTTTCATTGTTAAAATTCCGACAAAATAAGTTAAAACCGCGTTATCATAGCAAAAAACAATTAAGGAATAAAGAGTTAATGGGCAATCCCGTTTGGTTGTTCGATTTGGACAACACGCTGCACCGCGCAGATGAAGGCATTTTTTATCTGATCAACCGCCGTATGACGGCTTTTCTGCAAACGGCGCTGGGCGTATCGGAAGCACGTGCCGATTACCTGCGCGCGCATTATTGGCACGAATACGGCGCAACGCTGGCCGGATTGCGTTTGAACCACCCCGAAATCAGCGTGCGTGATTTTCTTGCATACAGCCATCCGATGGACGAAATTCTGCCGAAATTGGTGGCCGAACCGGATGCCGCCGCTGTATTGCGCCGCTTGAAAGGCCGCAAAGCCGTGTTTTCCAACGGCCCTTCGTTTTATGTTGAAGCCTTGGTTGAGGCGCTCGGCCTGCGCGGCTGTTTCAGCCGGATTATCGGCACGGATACGCTGGATTTTGCCTACAAACCGCAGCCCGAAGCTTATGAGGCCGTCTGTAAACAGCTTGGCGTGCAGGCTGCCGATTGTGTGATGGTGGACGACAGCGCAGACAATCTGCACGCGGCCAA
>JAUNKU010000020.1:1481-17603 GCA_030532645.1 Neisseria sp.
AGGCTGCCGATTGTGTGATGGTGGACGACAGCGCAGACAATCTGCACGCGGCCAAACAGTTCGGTATGCAAACTGTGTGGTTCGGCAGACAGGCGCACGCGCTGCCGTTTTCAGACGGCGTTGCGCGGGATATGGGGGCTTTGCTGCAATGGGCGGAAGCGAGAAATTGGACAAATGCCGTCTGAAAGCGAAGCCTCAACGAAGTTAAAACGAAGTTTCTGCGAAGCTAAAAGCACTCTTTTTGAGAAGCCCAAATGCGGCTTCAAACGGTGTTAGAAACAGAGCTTTTGAGGCAGATATTCCTTTAGTATCGGACAAACCGCGCTTTGAATGGAGGAGATACTCAGGTCAAGCCCGAGTATGACGAACTCATTTGAATAAACGGGATAGCTTATTTAATGCAGCCTGTCCGCTGGCGCAGCCGAACGGAACGGCATTTTGGCGTGAAAAAGCGTTCCTGTGTTTGAGCAGCGCGAAGCGGTGCGAGTTGAACGTGCCGCCAAATGAGGGAAGTTTGCACAGCAAACCTGCAACCGCGGTCGCCTTTCTTTGCCTACTTTCTTTGGTGAAGCAAAGAAAGTAGGACGCCGCGCGGCGGTGGAGCGCAAAGTTGAATGCAGCAGGAGTACTTATTTTTTGCCCTCTCCATCCTGAAAGGGAGCAGTAGAAGTACGCCTTGCTCACTTGAACGTTCAGTCAAGAACAAGAAACATTGTTTAAGCGGTATTCAAGCTTTGCGGAAATATGGGTTTTAGCTTCGCCTTGCCGAATCTTGATACAAACCGCCCCAAAACGGCTGCAAATCCGCTAGAATGCGCTGTTTGCAATCAAGATTTCAAATCAAAGGATAAAACAATGCGTATTACCGCTGCTTTGTTGGTCTTGGCCGCTTTGGCCGGCTGTTCTTGGGAGACTTATCAAACTGCCGAGGGCAAAACCTCGTTGCGGCCGAAATACGAAGCGGGTACGCGCGTGGTGTATGAAGACGGTACTTATTCGCACAATATGCGCAACAACCAGTTCCGCCCCGAGCAGCACGCGCTGAAACCGCAGCGCAAGGCGGAGCAGGAAAAAACCGTACGCGGCGTAAACTGGCAGTAATTTCAAAGGAGTGAAGCAATGGCGGACAATCTGCATATTGTGATTTTGGCGGCGGGCAAGGGTACGCGTATGTATTCCAAACTGCCGAAAGTGTTGCACGAAATCGGCGGCAAACCGATGGTCCAGCGCGTGATTGAAACCGCGCAGAGCCTGAATCCGCAAAGCGTGAGCGTGGTTATCGGGCACGGCAAAGAGCAGGTTTTGGCGCGCGTGAAAGCCGATGTGAATTGGGTGGAACAAACCGAGCAGTTGGGCACGGGGCACGCCGTTAAAATGGCCTTGCCGCATCTGCCGGAAAACGGCCGCACACTGGTTTTGTACGGCGATGTGCCGCTGACCGATGCCGCAACGCTGCAAACGCTGCTGGACGCAGCAGGCGAAGAAGTCGGCCTTTTGACCGATGTTTTAGACAACCCGACCGGCTACGGCCGCATTATCCGCGAAGGCGGCAAAGTTACCGCGATTGTGGAAGAAAAAGATGCCGATGCGGCACAAAAAGCAGTCAAAGAAGTGAATACCGGCATTTTGGTATTGCCGAACGCCAAGCTCGGCGCGTGGCTCAACAGCCTGCAAAGCAATAACGCGCAAGGCGAATATTATCTGACCGACCTGATTGCATTGGCCAATTCAGACGGTATCGCCGTGCATCCCGTGCAAGTGGCCGCCTCTTATCTGGCCGCTGGTGTGAACAACAAAGTGCAGCTGGCCGAACTGGAACGCATTTTCCAAAGCAATCAGGCGCAAGATTTGCTCAAAGCAGGCGTAACCCTGCGCGATCCGGCGCGTTTCGATTTGCGAGGCCGTCTGAAACACGGCCAAGATGTGGTTATCGATGTCAATGTTGTGATTGAAGGCGATTGCGAACTGGGCGATGACGTGGAAATCGGCGCAAACTGCGTGCTGAAAAACGCCAAAGTCGCCGCCGGAACGAAAATCGCCGCCTTCTCGCATCTGGAAGACTGCCGAGTCGGCGCAAACGCCCAAATCGGCCCATATGCCCGTTTGCGCCCGAACGCCGTATTGGGCGACGACGTCCATATCGGCAACTTTGTCGAAGTGAAAAACGCCGTACTCGGCCAAGGCAGCAAAGCCAACCATCTGACCTATATCGGCGATGCCGAAATCGGCCGCAAAACCAATATCGGCGCAGGCACGATTACCGCCAACTACGACGGCGTAAACAAATACCGCACCGTTATCGGCGACGAAGTCCGCATCGGCTCGAACACCGTATTGGTTGCGCCAGTTACCGTCGGCGACAAAGCCACCACCGGCGCCGGCAGCGTGATTACCAAAACCTGCGAAGCCGGCAAACTCACCATCGGCCGCGCCCGCCAAACCACCATTCACGGCTGGATACGCCCCGAGAAACCGGCGAAATAAAGGTTAAGGCCGTCTGAAAAATTCCGTTTCAGCTTCGCAGAAGCTTGCGGTTTTCAGACGGCTTTGGTTTATCGAATGGGCTTTGGTAAACCGTAGGTTGGGTTGAAACGGAGTAAAAACCCAACAAAGGCTTTCCGCTTGAGAATGTTGGGTTTACGCGGTGCTTCAACCCAACCTACAGCGTACTGAAATCGAAAGTTTTAACTTCCTTGAAGCTATGTTTTCAGGCGGCCTTTCCCGCAAGAATGCTTATCCAATCAACCCGTCATACTCGGGCCTGACCCGAGTATCTCCCCCGTTCAAACAATACGGAACGCCCAACCAACAACCATTTTCCCAATTTAAAAAAGGAAATCAAAATGCTGAAAAAGTCCTTGACCGCCGCGCTGCTTGCCGCAGGTTTAATGCTGTCGCCATTGGCGGCTGCACAAAAGCCGTCTGAGGAATCGGTATTGCGTTTGATTGAATTGCAGCATATTAATAAGCAGCTCAAAGATATGGGAGAACAGGTTGCGCCTGCTATAGCAGAATTTGTATGGAGCAATATGGGGAAGTTTCCTCAAGCAAACCGTTTGAAAGAAAGTCAAATGGCAGAATTACGGGAGTTGGTTGTAAACCATAGTGCGCAGCTTACGAAGGATATGGTGACCTCCCCGGAATTATCATCGGGCTTTCAAAAATTTATGGTGGAGCTGTATCAAGAGAACTATACGCAAAAGGAAATTGATGCTGCTGTTGCGTTTTATGAAACGGAAGAGGGGCAGTCGGTGTTGAAGAAAAATCCCCAAGTAATGAGACAGATGCTCCCTTGGATGGCAGAATTTTTAGAAACGTGGAAAGCCAAGAATATGCCGAAATACCAAATGAAATTACGAAATGATTTGAATGATTTTATCACTCGTGTAATACAATCAGAAAATGCGGTGGGCAAAGGCCGTCTGAAAAAATAAGTTTTCTAAAATCGTAAGCGTTTCCGCTGTTTGCCGGAAACGCTTTTTTATTAGGCAAAAACGCTGTTTTCCCAATAGAAAAATACCGCTTCGCAGCGCAGGCAGCCGGTTTTTCAGACGGCCTTTACACTCTGAAAATGCAAAATCGGTTCAAAAAACGTTAAAAATCTGTAAGAATTAGCCCTTACGTCTAAGGAGAACAACAATGTCGCAACAATCCAACCGCCGCAATGCCTTATTGGGCGCGGCTTTCCTGATGGCCACCTCAGCCATCGGCCCGGGTTTTCTCACCCAAACGGCTACGTTTACGCAAACGCTGATGGCGAGCTTCGGCTTCGTTATCCTGCTTTCCATTCTGCTCGATATCGGCGCGCAGCTGAATATTTGGCGCATTGTGGCTGTGTCGGAAAAACGCGCGCAAGACATTGCCAATGCGGTGTTCCCCGGCGCAGGCTATTTCTTGGCGCTCTTGATTGTAATGGGCGGCTTGGCCTTCAACATCGGCAACGTCGGCGGCGCGGGCTTGGGCTTGAATATTCTGACCGGCATTTCGCCTGAAATGGGCGCGGTGATTTCCGGTGCGATTGCCATCGGCGTGTTCCTGTTCCGCGAAGCAGGCAAAGTGATGGACAAATTCGCGCAGGTGATGGGCTTTGTGATGATTGCGCTGACGGTTTATGTCGCTTGGCAGGCTTCGCCGCCGGTCGGCGAAGCGGTGGCGCGTACCTTTATGCCGGAGCAACTGGACGCGGTGGCGATTGTAACGCTGGTGGGCGGTACGGTCGGCGGTTACATCACGTTTGCCGGTGCGCACCGTCTGCTGGACGCCGGTATCAAAGGCAAAAGCGCTTTGGGCGAAGTAACCAAAGGTTCGGTATCGGCGATTCTGATTGCTTCCGTGATGCGCGTGGTGCTGTTTTTGGCGGTGCTGGGCGTGGTATCGCAAGGCGTGGAACTGAACCCGAAAAATCCGGCTTCAACGCCGTTTGAACACATCGCAGGCAATGTCGGCCTGATGATTTTCGGCGTGGTGATTTGGGCGGCTTCGATTACTTCCGTTATCGGCGCAGCCTACACTTCGGTTTCCTTTATTTCCAGCTTCAACGAATCCATCGAACGCAATAAAAACAAATGGATTATCGCCTTTATCGTGATTTCCACCGCGGTGCTGGCCACCATCGGCAAACCGGCGCAAGTGCTGGTATTTGTGGGTGCGTTGAACGGCCTGATTCTGCCGATTTCGCTCGGTTTGATTTTGTTGGCCGCCTATAAATCGAAAATTGTCGGCGACTACAAACACCCTGCTTGGATGACCGTATCCGGCGCGATTGTGGTGGTGCTGATGGCGGTTTTGAGCGCGAAAACCCTGCTGAAATATTTCGGCGGTTAATGCCTTAAACAGCAAAGGCCGTCTGAAAGCCAAGCTTTCAGACGGCCTTTTTGCGTGCGGAAAGTGTAGGAAAACCGATAACCCTCCGCTATAATAAGCCGTTTCCATCTCTATTTTTTAAGGACAACTGCTATGGCAGACTTCAACCAAATCTTAGATGCCGGCGATGTGGACGGCGGCATCATCAATGTCGTTATCGAAATTCCAGCCGGTTCCAACCACAAAATCGAGTGGGACCGCAAAAACGCCGTAATGAAGCTCGACCGCGTCGAGCCTCTGGCCTTTGCCAAACCGACCAACTACGGCTTTATTCCGCAAACTTTGGACGAAGACGGCGACGAGTTGGACGCGCTGATTATCACCGACACGCCCCTGCCGACCGGCATCTATATGGAAGCCAAGGTGATCGGCGTGATGAAGTTTGTTGATGACGGCGAAGTGGACGACAAAATCGTGGTCGTACCGGCCGATGACCGCAACAACGGCAATGCCTACAATACTTTGGCCGACCTGCCGCAACAGCTGATTAAGCAAATCGAGTTCCACTTCAACCATTACAAAGACCTGAAAAAACCGGGTACAACGCAAGTAACCAAGTGGGGTGATATCGAAGAAGCGAAAGAAGTGATCCGCGAATCGCAAGCGCGCTGGAAAACCCTGTAATCCGGCGTACCGCCTTATTTTTCAGACGGCCTCGGCCGTCTGAAAATCTATGGAAAGCAAGCCAATGAACCGCAACGAAAACCATATTATCAATCACAACACCCTGCTCACGCCCGAGCAGGAAAACAGCCTGAAAACCTACACCACCATTATTTACGCGCTCTACGCCGCCTCGCTGGTAACCACCGGCCTGACCGCACTGGTTGCCGTGATTATGGCTTATGTGAAAAAGCCCGATGCGGCCGGTACGTTCTACCGCGGCCATCTGGAATATCTGATTAAAACCTTTTGGGGCGCATTCATCGGCGGCATTGTCGGTTTCGTTACGGCCTTTATCGGCATCGGTTTCGTGATTATGCTGCTGACAACCGTATGGTTTATCTACCGCGTTGTGGCCGGTTTCATCAAATTCCACGACAAGAAACCGCTGTCCGCAGAAGGCTGGTTTTAAGGCCGTCTGAAAACCGCTTGAACAACGGATACATGCAAGCCGCCTGGCCGCACCGGAATGGGCAGAACAATGGAAACAGACAAAAAAAAGCTGCGGAAACTGTTCCGCGATGCACGGAAAGCCGTCAGCAAAACCGAGCGCAAACAGGCGCAGACGGTCATTGTGCGGCGCTTGAAACCTTGGATTAAACGCGGCAAACGGATTGCCCTTTATTGGCCGGCCGGCAGCGAAGCGGATCTCCGTGCCCTGATGGATACAGCGCAACAGCGCGGCGCAAAGATTTATCTGCCGTTTATCGAAAAAAAACAGCGGCGTTTGTGGTTTACCCCGTACCGGCGCGGCGCGGCAAAAGCACGCGGCGGCTGGGCGGGCATTCCCCAGTTTGCCGGAAAACGGCTGCGTGCCGAGCATTTGGACGTGATGATTCTGCCGCTGATTGCCGCCGACCGGAACGGCGTGCGGCTCGGCCAAGGCGGCGGTTTTTACGATGCCAGCTTGGAACGTGCCAAATTCAGACGGCCTTGCAAAATCGGCGCCGGTTTCGCCTGCCAGCTTGCCGAAAGCGCACTGCCGCACGAAGCGCACGATATGCGTTTGGACGGTTTTGTGTCCGAACGGCACAACCTGCGTTTCCGGAGAAATGGCAAACCGTAAACCCGGCTTTGCACGTTTTTTACATTTTGCCGCCTTTAACCGGCGGCGTTCGGGCTTATTTCCAGCAATGTTCCGCAACGGAACAGGCGCGCGGCTCGGCCGTATGACGGTATCCAGAAAAAGGAAAAACAATGAAAGTACAATCTTACGCGGCACTTTATCCGCACACCTGCAATAAGGCGCTTTATGTGGCAATGGCCCTGCTGTTCGGCACTTTCGGCGTGCACAAATTCTGCGCCGGCCGCGTGTGGATGGGCATTTTGTACGCGCTGTTCAGCTGGACGGGCATTCCGACTATTGTCGGCATTATCGAAGGCATTATGGCTGCCTTCAAACCGACCGACGAATTGGGTGCAATTGTGGTTTAATGTTTTGAATACTCAGGCCGTCTGAAAAACAGTATGAAAGCTGCGTTTTCAGACGGCCTTTGTGTTTTTCCGAGTTTTTATCTTTACCTTTGCGCTCTTTCGCCGCGCGGTGACTTAGTTTTTTGCTTCTCGGCTGCGCCAGCGGACGGGCTGCATTAAATAAGCTGTTCCGTTTATTCAAATAAGCCAGAGTATGGCGGGCAATATTCAAATGCCGTCTGAAAAACAGTAAGCCCACGGAATCTACGGAATTCTGCGCGTTCAAACTGCTTCGTCATACTCGGGCTTGACCCGAGTATCTCCACCGTTTGCCCGACAGCGATATTAAAGGCCGTCTGAAAAACAGCATCTCCTGTTTTCAGACGGCCTTTCTTTATTTCAATCCATCAAAACGTATAACCCGTTTCCAGCTCATCATCGCCCACCAGCTCGACCAACAGCGCGTAAAGCGGCGCAAGTTCGGTGTAGCGGCGCGAGGTGCGGCGCAGGTAGTTGAGGAAACGTGGGATTTCGGGGCGGTATTTGTCTTTGCCGTCGCGGTAGTAAAGACGGGCGAAAATACCGGCTACTTTCAAATGGCGTTGCACGCCCTGCCATTCAAACCAGCGGTAAAAATCGTCAAACGCAGGCGGAACGGGCAAACCGGCAGCGCGGGCTTTTTCCCAGTAGCGGATAACCAAATCCAGCACGAATTCTTCTTCCCATTCGATAAACGCATCGCGCAGCAGGGAAACCAAATCATAGGAAATCGGGCCGTAAAGCGCGTCTTGGAAATCCAAAATGCCGGGGCGGCCTTTTTGCAGCATCAGGTTGCGGACAATGTAGTCGCGGTGGACATAGACTTGCGGCTGTGCGAGCAGCGGCGGCAGAAGCGTATCAACCGTTTGCTGCCAAAGTTGCTTCTGCTTGAAGTTCAGCGGCTTGCCCAGCTCTTTGGCGCAGAACCATTCGGGAAACAGGTTCATTTCGCGCAACATAATGTCGCGGTCGTATTCCGGCAGTTTGCCCGGCCGGCTGGCTTTTTGCAGTTCGACCAATTCTTCAATCGCTTCCAGCAGCAAAGCTTTGTGCGCTTCGGGCGTATCGACCTGCTGCATTGCGGTTAAAAACGTGGTGTTGCCCAAATCGTTCAGCACGACAAACCCCAGCGTTTCATCGGCGTGCAGTACTTGCGGTACGTTCACCATATCAAACAGTTTTTGCACTTTCAAATACGGCGCGATGCTCATTTTGTCGGGCGGCGCGTCCATACAGACAACCGTGCGGCCGTCTGAAAACACGGCACGGAAATAGCGGCGGAAATCGGCATCGGCAGCGGCGAAGGAAAGCTCGAAAGCCTGTTCGGGATAAATGCTTTCGAGCCAATTTTTTAATTCGGTTTGTCGTTGCATAATGGTTTTCGGGTTAAAATAAGCGGCATTCTAACATACGGACAAGGCTTGTTTGCGCTGTTTTCAGACGGCCTTGTCCGATGCACTGTATTCAAGGTGATATTTTGGCACGTTTATTTTTATTGAAACCGGCGGCCGCTGCGGTAGCGATGGCTTGTGCGGCGGCTGCGGCGCAGGCGGACGAAACGGCTTTGGGCAGTACCTGCCTGTTTTGCGAGAAAACGCAGGTGCAGGCTGTGCAGAGCGGAGCGGACGGCTCTGCGGCAGACGTTCAGGTGCAGCGCAGCGGTGAAGAAACGCCGCCGGAGCATACGCGCATTACCGCCGACCAAGTGGAAGGCCAAACCGATGTCGGCGTGCGTGCCGAGGGCGATGTGATTGTCGAACGCAACCAGCAGGTGCTGAACGCGGATTGGGCGGAGTACGACCAAGCGGCGGATACCGTGCGCGCGGGCGATAATTTCGTGCTGTACGACAACGGCTCGACTGTTACCGGCAAAACGCTGGAATACAAGCTCAGCGAAGGTACGGGCAAGGCGCAGGATATGCGCGTGGAGGCCGAACACGAAGGCCGCCGCTTCCAAGCCGTCAGCGGCGAGGCCGATTTGCAGGCCAAGAACCGTTACGAGCTGAAAGACGTTCAGTTCAATACCTGCAATAAAGGCGATGCTTCTTGGTATATCCAAGCCGACAGCGTGCGCGCCGATTACGACAGCGGCATCGGCGTAGCGAAAAACGCCAAGCTGGTATTCGGCGGCGTGCCGGTTTTGTACACGCCTTGGGCGGATTTTCCGCTCAACGGCAACCGCAAGAGCGGCTTTCTGGTGCCGACTTTGGAAATCGGTTCGGACGGCACCAAGCTGGACGTGCCTTATTATCTGAATCTTGCACCGAATTACGATGCTACGGTCAGCGCAGGCTTTATCGGCCGGCGCGGCGTGCGCTTCGGCGGCGAAATGCGCTATCTGCAACCGGATTACCAAGGCGGCCTGAATGCCGTCTATATGCCGCACGATGCTAAGAGCGAGCACAACCACCGCTACCACGCGCGTTGGGCGCACCGCCATCAGATTTCAGACGGCCTGAGCGCAGGCATTGATTTCAACCAAGTGTCGGACGATGATTACTACCGCGATTTCTACGGCCAAGACGACATTGCGTCCAATGTAAACCTGAACCGCCAAGCGTGGCTCGACCACGAAACCGAGCTATTCGGAGGCCGTCTGAAAAACCGCGCCGAAGTGCAGAAATACCAAACGCTGGCCAACCGCAACGGCTACGCCAGCGCGCCGTATGCCATCTTGCCGCGCCTGTCGTCCGAATGGCAGAAAAACATCGGCGACACGCAGCTTAACGTGTTCGGCCAGTTTACCCGTTTCGAACACAAACAACGGCAGGAAGGCAGCCGCTTCGTACTCTATCCGAGCATCAGCCACCGTTTCGGCAACGATTGGGGCTATCTGAAACCGAAAGTCGGCGTGCATTACACGCATTACCGCTTGGACGCATTCGGCGACAAACAGCGCCGCAGCCTGAGCCGTTCGCTGCCGATTATCAATCTGGACGGCGGCATCACGCTGGAACGCGATACGAATCTGTGGCAGCGCGATTACGTGCAAACCCTCGAACCGCGCTTGTTCTACAACTATATCCCGACCAAATCGCAAAACGATTTGCCGAACTTCGATGCTTCGGAAAACAGTTTCAGCTACGACCAGCTGTTCCGCGAAAACCTGTATTCGGGCAACGACCGCATCAATTCGTCCAACAGCCTGACAACGGCCGTGCAAACCCGTTTCTTGGATAAACACACCGGCGCAGAGCGTTTCCGTGCCGGTGTCGGTCAGAAGTTCTACTTTAAAGACGACAATGTTCTGCTGGACGGCAGCATATCGCAATACACGCGCAGCCGTTCCGACTGGCTGGCCTTTGCCGACGGCAAAATCACCGACAGCGTAAGTGGCCACGCGGTGCTGCACTACAATGAAAGCAAGCGTCAGATGCAGAACGCCGAAGCCGGTATCGTGTACAATCCAGAAGCCGGCAAAACCGTCGCGCTGCGTTACAAATACGGGCGTAACGAGCCGATTTACCTGAAAAACGACGGCGAATACCATTACGACAAGCTGCAACAAATCAGCCTCGGCGCACAATGGCCGCTGTCGCAGAACCTGTATGCCGTAGGCCGTCTGAATTACGGCTTGGACAACAAAAAATTCCTGCACCAAATGGCAGGCTTTGAATATAAAAGCGGCTGCGGCTGTTGGAGCGCCACCTTTGCCGGACACCGTTTCGTCAACGGTATCGACCAAGCAAACCGCAGCACCTATAAAAACGGGGTAATGTTTACCCTGCAACTGAAAGATTTGAGCAGTTTGGGCAAATCTCCCAAAGAACAGCTGCGCCTCGCCATTCCGGGGTACAGCACCACCAACGAGGTAGTGAACAAATGAAACTGAAAACCGCATTGACCGTATTGGCGCTAGCCGTAGCAGGCACGGCCGCCGCAGCCGATATCCGCAGCGTAGATGCCGTCGCCGCAACAGCCGGTAACAGCGTGATTACCCAACGCGAAGTATCGGCCGCCGTTGCCGAACTGCGCCGTACCGTACCGGCCGCCGCCAAAGCCGATGATGCCGAATTGCGCCCGTATGCCGTTGAGCAGCTGGTAAACCGCGCCTTGATGGTGGAAGCCGGCAAACGCCGCGGTATCCGCGCAACTGATGCCGAGATTGCCGAAGCGGCCAAAACCATTAAAGGTTCGCGTCAGAAAGTGGCTGACGACATCGTGATGGAAAAAGTGCGCCAGCAGGCGATTATGCAGTATGCGCGCGCCAGCGATGCCGAAGTGGAAGCCGCATTGGCCGAAGCACAGAAAAACGGTCAGGACATTCCGTTGAGCGAGCCGGTGAAACAATACCGCGCCCAACACATCTTAATCCGTGCCGAGAAAGCCGAAGCGGCAGACGCGGCCGAAGCCGCCGCGCGCAAAGTGTGGCAGTTGGCGCGTAACGGCCAAGACTTCGCTTCTTTGGCGCGCGAATATTCGCAGGACGGCAGCGCGCAGAACGGCGGCGATTTGGGCTGGTTCGGCGACGGCGTAATGGTGCCGGAGTTTGAAGCCGCCGTGCACAAACTGAAAGCAGGCCACGTCAGTGCGCCGGTCAAAACCCAGTTCGGCTGGCACATCATCAAGCTGAACGATGTACGCGAAAGCGGTTCGGAAGACGAACGCCGCCGCAGCACCGTCCGCAAAGCCATCGAGCAGCAGAAAGCCGCAGCTGCCACCCAGCAGCTCGTGCAACAGCTGCGCGAAGCGGCTTATGTGGACATCCGCAAATAAACGCTTGGAACGGAACGCCTGTCAGGAACAGGCGTTTTTTGATGCCGTCTGAATTTTGATGCAGCGGCAACCCAGGCAAACATTGCTCCGTCTTCACACGGTTTTATTGATGCGCTGGGAATGTTGAGGCGCAGCGAACGCAGCTGGCGATCATTCCTAATCAAACCGTTTTCAGACGGCCTGACTTTCGGAAAATTTATGGAAATCACCTTAGAAACCGCCGCTTTTCTGTTTGCCGTGGCAACAGGCGCGGGTTTTATCGATGCTATTGCAGGCGGAGGCGGATTGCTGACGCTGCCCGCTCTGCTGGCGGCCGGTGTGCCGGCGGCGGCGGCATTGGGTACGAACAAATTACAGGCCAGCGGCGGTTCGTTTGCCGCTTCGCTGTATTTCGTGCGGCAAGGCGCGGTGGATTTGCAAGCGCTGCGTTTTTGCATTGCGATGACTTTTACCGGCGCGGCAGCCGGTGCGCTGACCGTGCAGCTGATGAATGTGGACGATTTGAAAACGCTGCTGCCGTTTCTGGTATTCGCCATCGGCCTGTATTTTCTGTTTTCGCCGAATATCGGGCAGGGCAGCGGCAAAGCGCGGCTGTCGCTGGCAGCTTTTGCACTGACGGCCGCGCTCGGCATCGGTTTTTACGACGGCGTGTTCGGCCCGGCCACCGGCTCGTTTTTGACGCTGGCATTTATCAGCCTGCTCGGCTTCGCGCTGCCGCAAGCCGTGGCGCACGCGAAAGTGCTGAACTTTACGTCCAATTTTGCTTCATTGCTGTTTTTCATACTCGGCGGCGCGGTGCTGTGGAAAATCGGCCTGCTGATGCTGTGCGGCCAACTTATCGGCGGCTATTTCGGCGCACGGACGGTAGTCGGCAGCGGCAAAAAGCTGATTCGCCCGCTGCTGGTGTTGATGTCGTTTGCGATGGTCGGGAAGATGGTTTACGAACAAGGCTGGCTGGGTTGAGGCCGTCTGAAAATGCCGCTTTAAACTTGCTTGAAACTGCGTTGGGTTGCGCCGAAACCTTCGGTTTTTTCAGACGGCCTTGAAACATTTCATTATGTCCGAGTGTGTTTCGGCAATTCGTTTTTCTGTTCGGCAAACGGGGGAGATACTCGGGTCAAGCCTGAGTATGACGTAGGCTGGGCTTTAGCCCAGCAAAGCCATGAGGCCTCTAATGTTTCGAAGATATTTTTGCTGGGCTAAAGCCCAGCCTACGCCTGTTCGGCAAACGGGAGGAGATACTCGGGCTTGACCTGAGTATCTCCCTGCTGGGCGAGCAGAAAAGATTGGAAAACACGGCAAAAGTAGGTCTAAGTCAGGCAAATATCCTCAATGCAATAGATTGTTTTACCGATAACAAATGCCGTCTGAAGCTTTGTTTCCAGACGGCATTGTGTGTTTCCGGCAACTGAAATTATTCCGGCGCAACTGCGCCCAAATAATTCAGCGCGATAAAGCGTTTCTCCGAATCCACTTCGCTTACCGCCAGTTTTACGGTGGTTTTCGGCAGCAGATCAAACGGCAGACCGGTGGCGCGGGCAGCGAGAGGCAGGCCGTTGATGCGTACCAAATCTTCTTTCAGCACCACAGCGGTAAGCTCGCGCAGGTTTTCCTGTTCGAGATACACCAAGCTCCAATAGCTTTCCATTTCACGCTGGAAATCGTTATAGGCGGCGTAGGCCGATTCAAAATCGCGCAAGGCGGCGAAAAGGCCGGTGTCGTTCGGTGTGAAACGGGCTTCGCGGTTTGCGTCAATTAGGCTTAAAAGCTGCTGTTGGTTGATATAGTCGGCAGCGCGGCGCAGCGGCGAGGTAAACCAGCCGTAATGCTGCACGCCCATACCGATGTGCGGCTCGGAGCGCGTACTCATCCGAACTTTGCCCGACGGTTGCACGCGGAACAGGCCGGCGGTATCGTTTTCGTCCAGCATCTGCGCCCAAGTGCTGTTGGCCAAAATCATCATTTCGCTGACCACGGTATCAATCAGCGAGCCGCGTTCGCGCACGGCTACGGCCACTTTGCCGTCTTCGGCGAATTCAATGCTGTAATCGTATTGCGGCGCACGCTCCGGCTCGTATTTGCCGCGCTGTTTCTGCCGCTCGACCGCAAAACGGTGCAGCCAAATCATTTCATTGTGGAATGGAAAAGCCGCTTGGCCGCCGTTGTCCAAATGCTCGGGCCGGCTGAAATGCGGTTCGATGTGCTGGATACGCAGGTTTTCGGCGATTTCCACGCGCTCGATGCGCGAACCGGCACTGTTTACCTGAAAATTTTCGTCCACATCGAAATAAATGCTGACCGCCGGTCTTGCTGCGCCTGCGTCCAAACTGAATGCGGCAATCCAGTTGTCCGGCAGCATCGTAATTTTGCCGCCCGGATAATAAGCCGTGCTTTGGCGTTGGCCAATCACTTTTTCCAACGCCGCATCAGCAGGCAGGCTCGGTGCGGCGATATGAATGCCGACGCGCGTGATGCCGTCTGAAAGATGCTGCACGGAAAGCGCATCGTCCACTTCGGTGGTGCTTTCGTCATCTACTGAAAAGGCGCGTACGCCTTCAGCCAACGGCAAATCCTGCGGTGCAGCCAAAGGCAGTTCGGGCAAGGTTGTGCCTTGCGGATAATTTTTGATTTCAAAACCGTCCAGCAGATATTGCGGCAGCGAAGCCACGCCGCCGTTGCGCTTGGCCAAATCGTAAGGCGGCAGCTTCAAATCGGCCGCTGCTTTAGTAAACGCTTTGAAGGTCAGCGCCTGTTTGTCCGGCGCGTGCAGAATGGTTTTCAAATCGGCCGTGATTTCAGACGGCATTGTGCCGTTTTTCAATTCCTCAATCCACGCGGCCATTTGCGCGTCTTGCTGTTTCTTGCGCTCCACCGCCGCCAGCGCTTGTTTCAGCGTTTCTTCCGGCGCAGGCTTGAACACGCCTTTGGCTTTTTTGTGGAAATACACCGGCGCGTCGTACAAGGCAATCAGCATCGCCGCCAGCTCGTGTTTGCCCGCATTGGGGAAATACTCGGCGGCAATGTCTTCCGCGCGGAATTCCTCGCCCGAAGCGACTTCCCACACCAAATCAATATCAATCTCCGCCGCCATTTCCTGCGCACGGCTCAAAAACGCCTCCATCGGCTCGGTAAACTCGACAAACACATTGTTTGCCTTCACTTTCGTACGCTTGCCGTGCTGCGTATCCGCCTGATAAGTGGCATCGTTTTTCTGTACCACCGCGGCCACTTTGAACTGGCCGGATTCTTCGTAAAAAATGTTCATCGCATCACCTGAAAATATGGAGGGGGATTGTACAGGAAAACCGCTGCTTTGACGGCGCAATCAAAGCAACTGCAAACCCGTTCGTCCGCATTGACGGCGCACCAAGCGCGCTGAGCGCCGGACAAATGCCAAAGGCCGTCTGAAAAACGCTGTTTTCAGACGGCCTTTTGATTCCTGTTTACACCCGCGCCAGCACTTCTTGCGCCAGCTCCTGATACGCCAGCGCGCCTTTCGCTTTCGGGTCGTAGGCCAGCGCCGGCATACCGTGGCTCGGTGCTTCGGCCAAGCGGATATTGCGCGGAATCACGGTTGCAAACAGTTTGCCGCCGAAATGCTGCTGCAACTGCTCGCTCACTTCCGCCACCAAGCGGCTGCGGCCGTCGAACATTGTGCGGACAATGCCGAAAATGTCCAAATCGGGATTGATGGCTTGGCGGATTTTACGCACGGTTGCCACCAAATCGGAAATGCCTTCCAGCGCGTAATATTCGCACACCATCGGCACCATTACGCCTTGTGCGGCAACCAGGCCGTTGAGTGTCAGCAGTGTCAGTGTCGGCGGACAGTCGATCAAAACGAAATCATAGTTGTCCGCCACCGCAGAGAGCGCGTTTTTCAAACGCATTTCGCGCGCGATTTCCTGTACCAGTTCGACTTCCGCACCGGCCAGCGCACGGTTGGCCGCCAGCACATCGTATTTGCCGCTTTCGCTCGCCAACACGGCTTCGCACACTTCGGCTTCGCCCAGCAGCACTTGATACACACCGTTTTTCACGCTGTTTTTGTCCACACCGCTGCCGGTGGTTGCATTGCCTTGCGGATCCAAATCCACTACCAACACGCGTTTGCCTGCCGCTGCCAGCGAAGCGGCCAGATTGACCGCCGTTGTCGTTTTGCCCACGCCGCCTTTCTGATTGGCGACTGCAATGATTTTCGCGCCCATAATGCTGAAAAAACTGTATTGAAAAGAATGCGGATTGTACCGTTAAACCGTCGTTTTGGATACGGCACACTGCCCGAGGGCCGTCTGAAACTTCACTTTCAGATGGCCTGCTGTTTTCCGGCAGATGTTTATATTAAAATTGCCTGAATTTTCCCAAGCGAGATATATGATGACCGCCCTCACGCCCGACCAAACCGTCCTTCTGACCGCGCTTAAAGCG
>JAUNKU010000196.1 GCA_030532645.1 Neisseria sp.
TCGTTGCCGATCATAGAAACGTGTTTCAGCACTTCGGGGCCGTTGCCGATAATGGTTGCGCCTTTCACGGGATATTGCAGCTTGCCGTTTTCCACCCACCACGCTTCGGAAGCAGAAAAGACGAATTTGCCGCTGGTAATGTCCACTTGGCCGCCGCCGAAATTGACGGCGTAAATGCCTTTGTCGATGCTTTCGATGATTTCCTGCGCTTCGTATGCGCCGTTTTCCATAAAGGTGTTGGTCATTCTCGGCATTACTGTGGACGAGTAGCTTTCGCGGCGGCCATTACCGGTAACAGGTACGCCCATCAGGCGCGCGTTGGTTTCGTCTTGCAGATAGCCGGTCAGAATGCCGTCTTCAATCAATACGGTACGGCCGGTCGGATTGCCTTCGTCGTCGATATTCAGCGAGCCGCGGCGGTCGGCAATATCGCCTTGGTCAACTACGGTTACGCCTTTTGCGGCTACGCGCTCGCCGATGCGTCCGGCAAATGCGCTCGTGCCTTTGCGGTTGAAATCGCCTTCCAAACCGTGCCCCACCGCTTCGTGCAGCAGCACGCCCGGCCAGCCGTTGCCCAAAACGACTTTCATCGCTCCGGCTGGTGCAGGCCGTGCTTCCAAGTTAGTCAGCGCCTGCTTCACGGCGGTGTCCACATATTCCTGCACCAAAACATCATCGAAATAGGCCAAATCGAAACGGCCGCCGCCGCCTGCGCTGCCCATTTCGCGCCGTTCGCCCTGCTTGGCAATCACGGTTACGCTCAGGCGCACCAAAGGCCGGATATCGGCGGCGTGTTTGCCGTCCAAACGGGCGATGTAAATCAAATCATATTCGCACGTCAGCCCGGCCATCACCTGCACGATGCGCGGATCGGCGGCTTTCGCCAGCGCTTCCACTTTATGCAGCAGCGCCACTTTTGCCGCCGAGTCCAAGCTCAAAATCGGATTGTCGGCCGAATGCACCGTTTTGGCCGTCTGAAAATGCGGCACGCGGACTTTCCCTTCGCCGCCTGCAGCACCGATCACGCGCACGGTTTCGGCGGAGCGGCGGATACTGTCTTCATTCAGGCTGTCGGCATAGGCAAACGCCGTTTTCTCGCCCGACACCGCACGCACGCCTACGCCTTGGTCGATTTGGAAGCTGCCGGATTTCACCATTCCTTCTTCCAAATGCCAGCTTTCAAACGCCGTGCGCTGGCAGTAAATATCGGCGTAATCCACATTGTGCGTACCGATCAGCGCCAGATTCGCCGCCAAAATCTCGGGCGATAAACTGTTTGCCGCCAGCAAATCGCGGCTGACGGCAGCAAAATTCGTATCCATAACATTCTTTTTACAGGAAAACCGTCGGCCATTATACGCGCTTTCAAATGCCAAATAAACGCCGATAGCAGCAGGCTATTTGGTTTGCGCAGAAAACAGAAGGAATTTTATTTACTTTATTTTCAAATAATTAAACCAAAAGCAGGTTTTTCGGATAAAAATTTATTGATAATAGTTATTATTTAGATATAATGCACTTACCGGCTTACAGCCGAACCATTAAACACCCTCAGTTATCCTCCCTTTCTTTATTTTTGATACAGCCCTGCAACGGAGAACGCTTATCGGAGAAATCCC
>JAUNKU010000197.1 GCA_030532645.1 Neisseria sp.
GTCGGCACGCGGTAGCCGCTGCTCAAATGGTAGCCTGCCTGCCAAGTCGGCGTGATTTTCGCGTTCAGGCCGAGCGTACCGCTCCAACCGGCAAACGTGCTGTCGCGCAACGGTTCTTTGGTGCAGTTCGGGCAAGGCAGATTAAAGTCTTGCGGCTTGATTTTGGTGTGGTCGTAACGCAGGCCGAGATAGCCGGAGAAGGTATCGTTCCATTTCACGTTATCCAGCAGCGAGAAGCCGTATTGCTTGGTGCGCGTCGGATTTTGAATGGAATACCAGCTGTCCAAACCGTATTTGTTGGTGTCGTGGTTCACATTTTTAAAATCGCTTTGCGAGCCGAAGGCTTTCAGGCGCAGGCGGTGCGAACCGAAGGCTTCAAACGGTGTCAAATCTGCAGTAAGCGTCAAGCGTTTGAAATCCGACTTCATATTGCGGTCTTTGAATTCATACGCATCTTCTTTGCCGGTAATCGGGCCGAACCAAGAATCGCGCAGGAAAGAGCCGTTTTGCGTCAGTGCGCCTACCGAAGTTTTCGCATAGTCAAACTCGGTTTTCAGACGGCTCAAACGGCTCTCTTGCGGTGTCCATTCGTAGAATACATTGGCATTCAGGCGGCGGTTGGTATCTTCGGCATCACGCCAGCCGAAAACCGCATAGGATTTCTCTTCTACATTGTTTTTACCCTGCTGGCCGCTGACCGTTACGCCTGCGCGGTGCTGGGGCGAAAAGCGGTAGGCCAGTTTGCCCAGATAGCTGTGGTAACGGTGCTCGGACGGATCGGGAATGCCGCGCGCATCGCCGTAAATATCCTCGCCGTTACCCTTGCTTTTGAAATTGTGGCCGTAACGCTGCGAATACAGCGCCAACGCTTCCAAATCCTCGCCGTCATAAGCCGCCGCCACGGTGTTTACCCACTCACGGTTACGCGTGGCATAGCCGCTTTTCACCATACCGCCGAAAGGATTGTCGCCCGACACAACATCGGCCGCGCTCAAAGTGCGGTAGTTCACACCGCCGCCCAAGTTGCCGCTGCCGTAGCTGAACGAATCGGCGCTTTTGACTATATCGATATTGCGTACCAGCTCCGGATCAATGCTCGGGCGCGAAGAATTGAAGTTGCCGTAGCGCGCATACAGCGAATTTTCCTGAAAATCCGGCAGATTCACGCCGTCGATGCTCACGCCGACACGGTTGCCTTCCACGCCGCGCATCGCAAAACCTTTCAGATGACGGCCGTTATCGACAATGCCGACATCGGGCGAATAGCGCACCAAATCGCGCGTATCGCGAATCATCTGATTATCGATTTGCTCGCGGTTGATTTTCTCCGCAGCCGGTGCGCCGCCCTGAACACGAGCGCCCTTCACCTTCACTTCTTGCAAGGCTTGCGTATGCTCCGCCTCCGGCGAATCTTGCACCGCCTCATCGGCCTGAGCAGGCAGCGCGGCCAAGGCCAACGCTGCCAAAACCGCCGCACGCAAGATGCCACTGTTTGCAGTTTGCAGTTTATTATCCATCGGATTTTCCGTTTCTGACACGTTAATTAAAGTAAATATCAAAGAATTGATATATATTCTCAT
>JAUNKU010000021.1 GCA_030532645.1 Neisseria sp.
GTTCGGCGCATACGGGCTGGCTGAATCTGGTGAATGATGTGGCCAAATGGAATGCGGACGGCGAACTGCCGCAGGCTGATGCGCGTTGCGCCGGTGTGATGACTTTGCCGGTGTGTTTGCCGAGCGGCCGAGTGGTCGGCGTGGTATCGGTGGAGGCGGACAAGGTCGGGGCGTTTGACGAAGAAGCGCAAGCGGCTTGGGTCGGCGTGGCTTTGGCCTTGATTGAGCCTTTGCGGATTCTGTCGGGTGTGGAAGAAGAGAGCGGTGATGAGTAAATTGAAATTTGTTGCATCTTGCCGCTTGCCGACCGAGTGGGGCGTGTTTACGATGCACGGCTTTGAAGAGCCGAGCGGTCAGGAACACGTTGCGCTGACGATGGGCGATTTTTCAGACGGCCTGCCAGTGCTGGCGCGCGTGCATTCCGAGTGTTTGACCGGTGATGCGCTGTTTTCGCAAAAGTGCGACTGCGGACCGCAGCTGGAAGCCGCGTTGAAAGCGGTGCAGGCCGAAGGCCGGGGCGTGGTTGCCTATTTGCGCCAAGAAGGGCGCGGCATCGGTTTGATTAACAAAATCCGAGCCTATGCTTTGCAGGATCAGGGTATGGATACCGTGGAAGCCAATCTTGCGCTCGGCTTGCCGGTAGATGCGCGAGATTTTACTTTGGCGCAACAGATGTTTGATTATTTGGGAGTGAACCGCATTCGTTTGCTGACTAATAATCCGGAGAAAGTGGCGGTTTTGGAAAAGGCCGGCATTGAAATTGCCGAACGTGTGCCGCTGAAAGTGGGCGAGAACCGTGAAAATGAGCAGTATCTCAGTACCAAAGCGGAAAAGTTAGGGCATTTTTTGAAATAATTATTCCCAAAATTTTCATATATTTAGTTTTTTATTGGGAAAAGTTTCGGTACGAATCTTGCCAAAGGTCGGAAAATTTGGTTTAATCACGTTTTCCCTTCAAGCAAACGGGTGATTAGCTCAGTTGGTAGAGCGTCTGCCTTACAAGCAGAATGTCGGCGGTTCGACTCCGTCATCACCCACCAAGTTTCCTTTCTTCATTGCCTAACAGCAGTGAATGCGCGGTGGTAGCTCAGTTGGTTAGAGTATCGGCCTGTCACGCCGAGGGTCGCGGGTTCGAGCCCCGTCCGCCGCGCCAATTCAAGTTTTCATTTCCGTTTCTTATTTTTTGCACCGTTTACGGTGCTTTTTTGTTGCCTGCCGAAAAGGTGGGCACGTTTTATGCGGGTAAACAAGCGACGGTTTTCGCATTCAATCCAATTATCGGAAGGAACGGGCAGAAAACGGTAAATCTGCCTGTTGCAGCCATACCGCTGAGTGCGCGTGATGGAGCGGTAGTTTGTCCGTCTGCGTTGCAAAATCAAATAAGGCCGTCTGAAAACCAGCGTTTCCGGTTTGAAATCCGGAATGTTGGTTTTCAGACGGCCTTTGCTTATTCAGCTGATATTATTTCGGACGGCGGAAGCTGTCGTGGCAGGCTTTGCAGCTGGCGCCGACTTCTCCGTGGGCGGCTTTCAAGTCGTTCAGTTTGGCGGTTTGCGCGGTGCTGTTCAGGGTATCGACGGCTTGCAGGAAGCGGTTTTGTGCGGCTTCAAACTCGGCCGGTTTTTCCCAAACGGCAGGCAGCGCGTCGCCGTTGCCTTGCGGATCGTTTTGGAAGTGTTTGAACGGTTCTTGCGCATTTTCGGCGAATACGGCGGCCAGTTTTTGGAATTTGGCTTCGTCAAACGCTTCATCGCCTTTCACCATTTTGCCCATATCGGCAAACTCGGGCATCATTGTTTTGAAGGCGGCGGTGCGCGTTTTGGAGATTTCGCCTTTCGGGGCGTCAGAAGCCGCGCCGCCGCAGGCTGACAGCAGCAGGGCGATGGCGGAAAGGGCTAATGTGTGTTTCATTGCAATTCCTTGAATATCGTGTTTTTTCGTTGAAAGTGGCGTATCATACCTGATGTTTCGGTTAAGTTTCGATAGGAGAGCAAAAATGGCGGTTTTGATTACCGGCGCATCGGCCGGTTTCGGTGCGGCGATGTGCGCGGCTTTTGTGAAAGCCGGTTATAAAGTGGTGGGTGCGGCGCGCCGCTTGGAACGTTTGCAGGAAATGCAGGCCGAATTAGGCGGCAATTTCTATCCTGTCCGTATGGATTTGACCGACAAAGCTTCTGTTCAGACGGCCTTGGAAACGCTGCCGGAAGGGTTTGCCGAGATCGACTGCCTGATTAACAACGGCGGTTTGGCGCTGGGTTTGGACGGTGCGGACAAAGCGGATTTCGCCGATTGGGAAACAATGATTCAAACCAATGTGTTGGGCTTGACTTTCCTGACGCATCAGGTGCTGCCGCAAATGGTGGCGCGCAAATCGGGCTATATTATCAATATCGGTTCGATTGCCGGTACTTATCCTTATCCGGGCGGCAATGTTTACGGCGCAACCAAGGCGTTTGTACGCCAGTTTTCGCTGACTCTGCGCGCCGATTTGCAGGGTACGGGCGTGCGCGTGAGCAATATCGAGCCGGGGTTGTGCGGCGGAACGGAGTTTTCCAATGTACGCTTCAAAGGCGATGATGAGCGTGCGGCCAAGTTGTACGAAAACACGCAGTATATCGAGCCGGAAGATATTGCGGAAACGGCTTTGTGGCTCTACCAGCGTCCGGCGCATATGAATGTGAACAGCATTGAAATAATGCCGGTGGCGCAATCTTTCGGTGCATTGCCGGTACACCGCGAAGCGGCGGCAGTGCCTGCCGAATTTGAGGCGCAGAGTATGTCGCTGTTCCAAAAGATTAAAGGCTGGTTTAAATAAAAGACAAACGGCCAAGGCCGTCTGAAAATGCTGCTTCGTGCCGTTTTTCAGACGGCCTTTCAGCTTTCGGTTTGCACGGCGCAGCCTGCTTGCAGTACACTGGCAGCTTGTTTTTTGCAAAGGCGCTCTTATGTACGCAGGCGAACGGTTTAACGCATACAGCCATTTGGCCGGTGCGCTGCTGGCGGTGGCCGGATTGGTATTGCTGCTGCTTAAAGCGGCGGCGAGTTTCGATGTGTACAAAATCGTCAGCGCGGCGGCTTACGGCAGCTGTTTGCTTTTGCTGTATGCCGGTTCGACCATCTACCACAGCGTACCGCAGCCGAAGGCGAAAGCCGTGCTGCAAAAGCTGGATCATTGCGCGATTTATCTTTTGATTGCAGGCAGTTATACGCCTTTTGCACTGATTACGCTGCGCGGCCCTTGGGGTTGGTCGCTGTTCGGCGTATCGTGGGGTTTGGCGCTGTTCGGCATTGTTCAGGAGCTGACCATCAGCCGGAACAGCGAAAAACGGCTGCTTTCTTTGGTGCTTTATGTGCTGATGGGCTGGCTGGTGCTGGTGGCCGTTTATCCGCTGGTGAAAAGTTTGGACGGTACCGGACTGTTTTGGCTGGTGCTCGGCGGTTTGCTGTACAGCGCAGGCATTTATTGGTTTGTAAACGATGAAAAAATCAAGCACGGGCACGGCATTTGGCATTTGTTTGTGCTGGCGGGCAGCTTGGCGCAGTTTATTTGCGTTTATTTTTATGTGATTTGAATATCAGGCCGTCTGAAAAATGCCGTTTTCAGACGGCCTTGTCAGGAAAAATGCCGCAAACGGCTTGTAAAAATGCAGAAAAAAGCGGCTTTGGAAGTGAAATGAGTGAAATCAAAAATCGGATTGTCTGGCAGGCGAAGGCTGCCGGAGCGCAGGTAACCGCTTTGCGCGAGCAAGTGCTGGATTTGGTCTTGCAGCATCCGGCCGGCGTGATTAAGGCCTATCATATTTTGTCGCAGATGCAGATGCAGTCGGGCAGTCAAGTTGCGCCGCCGACCGCTTACCGTGCTTTGGATTTTTGGGCGGAGCAGGGTGTTTTGCACAAAGTGGCGGCGGTAAATGGCTATGTGCTGTGCAGCCACGCGCAACACGATTGCGGCGGCAGTTGCGGCCACCACGGCCACGATGAGCGGCACACGGCGTTTATTTTGGTGTGCACCGAATGCGGCGCGGCAGACGAGCAGGCGCTCAGCAAAGAATGGGCGGCCTTGCAGAAAGGCGTAGCGGAAAACGGCTTTGCGCTTACGGAAAAACATCTGGTTTTAACAGGAATTTGTGCGAAATGTCAGTAAAAAAAGCAAAAGTGCATTTGATTTCGGGTTTTTTGGGAACAGGCAAAACCACTGCGCTGAGAAGCCTGATGGCGCAGAAAAATCCCGATGAAAAATGGGTGATTGTGGTTAATGAATTCGGCGAAATCGGCATTGACGGCGCAGTATTGAGCGATGAAGGCATTCCCGTGGCCGAGATTGCCGGCGGCTGCTTGTGCTGCGTAGGCGGCGCGCAAATGGGCGACACGCTGCAAAAAATGCTGGCAGTCGAGATGCCTGACCGCATTATGATTGAGGCCAGCGGCTTGGCGCACGCGGCCGGTGTGATTGATGAATTGAAGGCGGAGCCGTTCCGCGACAAATTGGAGATTGCGGCGGTTTTAACGGTTGTTGATCCGCGCCAGTTCGTTGATCCGGATTACGCGCTGCAACCGCTGTATAAAGACCAAATCGGCGTGTGCGATGTCTTGGTGGCAGGAAAAACCGATTTGTGTGCGCCCGAAGTATTGGCGGAATTCCGCGACAAAGCCGCCGCGCTGTTTCCGCCGAAAACGGCAATTATCGAAACGCAGCAGGGCGCATTGGATATCGCCTGCTTGGATTTGCCGGTGGCCGAAAAACCGCGCTACCGCCTGAAAACCCTGCCGGACAACACAATGGGTTTTCAGTCGCAAGGCTATACCTTTGCCGCAGGCCGTGATTTTGACGGCGAACGGCTGACCGCATTCTTCAACCGCCTGCCTGAGCTGACCGAAGGCTTGGTGCGTGCCAAAGGCGTATTCCAAGTGCTCGGCACTTGGGTGTGGCTGAACTGGGTGGACGGTCAGTGGGGCGCTAGCCAAGTATCTTGGCGGCGCGATTCGCGCTTTGAGCTGATTGCCAAATCCTTTGATGCTGACCGTATCGAAGCCGAGTTGAACGCTGCGCTGGAAACGCCGGAAGAGGCAGCGGCGTTTACGCAACGCGGATAAACGGCAGCCGGAAAAGGCCGTCTGAAAAAGCAGAAAATGCGTTTTCAGACGGCCTTTTATTGAGCAGAAACTTTAAATTGATAAAAATTTACCTTTTAATGATTTTTGTCGGAAATGTTCGGTAAAACAGCGGTTTGCTGTGGCGGGGCGGTAGATTGTGCGGAACGGAATATGTAAAGAAAGGCGACAAGCCGAGCGTTCTTTGTTATGTTGTTTACGGATTCGGCACTGCGCCGACGGTTTAATCCCATTCAGGAGTATTGAAGATGAAATTGTTGAAAACTGCTGCACCTGCGGCTTTGATGTTGCTGGCTTTGGCTGCGTGTTCCTCTACCGGCAAAAAAGAAACCAAGCCTGCACAGGCACAGAAACCGGCTGCCCAACAGCAGGTTCAGGCTGAAAACCAAATCCGTACTGCGCGTGTGGATTCGATTGACGGCAGCGTTGAAGTAGCTTATGTTTGCGGCGAAAAAGGCGATTATCCGTTGAACGTGATGTACGGCTTTAAAGACGGCCAAGTAGTTGCTGCCGATGTGAAAATCAAAGACCAAACCAGCGGTGTTTTGTTCCGTGCAATCGACTTCCCTGACCGCAATATGTTTACCAACGGTCAAGTAACTTGGGTTGCGGAGAAAGCCGATGCGGCGAATGTCGGCAAAGTAGACGGCAATATGCTGATGATTTCCGGTGTGCAGGAAGTAAACGGCCAAAAACAGCGCGTAGATCAGATTGTAACCAAATACTGCAAACTGAAACCTGCCGCAGCAGCGAAAAAACCTGCTGCTAAGAAGAAAAAATAAGACTTCGGCGTATTAGCTGAGTTTTGATGATGCCGTCTGAAAATCATTGGTTTTCAGACGGCATTTGTTTGGTGGATTGGTTTTGTTTTGAAGAAGAATTGATTATGGGTTGATGTGGTGTGTTCATACGGGGGAGATACTTGGGCCTGACCCGAGTATCTTCTCCGCTTGAATGCAAGAGGCGTACTCAATGCAGCCAAAAACGCGCTAAAAAGTGCAAATGGCCAAAAATAAAGCCGTCTGAAAATTCGAGATGCTCGTTTTTCAGACGGCCTTCAACCGTTTTCAAATAAGATTTAAACCGTTTGCGAATAAGATGCGCGGGTTTCCTGATGGCGCAGATAGCGGTCGAACACCATTGCAATATTGCGGATCAGGAAGCGGCCTTTGGCGGTAACATTCAGGCTGTTGCGGCCGAGTTCCACCAAGCCGTGTTCGGCCAGCTGCTGCAAATCGGCCATTTCTTCGGCGAAATAACGCTCGAACGGAATGCCGAAAATGTCTTGGTAGGCGGTGTAATCCAAGGCAAAGCGGCACATTAAATCCTGAATGATGTTGCGGCGCAGAATGTCGTCGCGGTCGAGTTGGTAGCCACGCATCACCGGCAGACGGCCTTCGTCGATGGCAGCGTAGTAATCTTCGATTTTGCGCTCGTTTTGTTCGTAGGTCGTACCGACTTTGCCGATGGACGATACGCCGATGGCTACCAAATCGCAGTCGGCATAAGTGGAATAGCCTTGGAAATTGCGTTGCAGATAGCCTTCGCGCAGGGCGATGCTCAACTCGTCGTCGGGTTTGGCGAAGTGATCCATACCGATAAACAGATAACCGGCTTCGTTCAGGCGTTCTACTGCGTATTGCAGAATGTCCAGCTTGGCTTCGCTGCCGGGCACGGCATTGGTATCGATGCGGCGCTGCGGTTTGAAAATATGCGGCAGGTGGGCGTAGTGATAGAGTGCGAGACGGTCGGGGTCAAGCGACAGTACGGTTTCCAGCGTAGCACGCATTGTCTCCGGCGTTTGGTGCGGCAGGCCGTAAATCAAATCAACGCTGACCGATTTGAAACCGGCCTCGCGCGAAGCTTCGATAACATTGCGCGTTTCTTCCACGCTCTGAATGCGGTTGACCGCTTCCTGCACTTTCGGATCGAAATCCTGAATGCCGACGCTCATACGGTTGAAACCGAGTTTGCCCAAATGATGCACGGTTTCGCGCGACACTTTGCGCGGGTCGATTTCAATCGAATATTCGCCGCCGGGCATTAGCTCGAAATGGCGGCGTATCATTGCGAAAACGCGTTCTAATTGTTCGTCGCTGAGGAAAGTCGGCGTGCCGCCGCCGAAATGCAGCTGTGCCAGCTGGTGGCGGCCGTGCAGATGCGGTGCGAGCAGCTCCATTTCGCGTTCCAGATAGCCGAGATATTCGTCGGCACGGGTTTTGTCTTTGGTGATGATTTTGTTGCAGCCGCAGTAATAGCAAATCGTATCGCAGAACGGAATGTGGATATACAGCGACAGCGGTTTGTTCAGCGCACCCATCAGGCGCTGCTCCAATGCCTGAACATATTGTGCTTCGCCGAAGGCCGTCTGAAAACGGTCGGCCGTCGGGTAGGAGGTATAGCGCGGACCGCTGGCCGGCAGCGAGGCAATCAGTTCGCGGTCGAATTCCGGTTTTTCGGCAGCTTGGATGGCAAAGGTTTTCATAATGTGTTTGTGTCGGTATCGGGGTGTTTATTAGTCAAAACGGATGTAGTTTGTTAGAATGACATAAAATGAATGAATTGGCCTTGATGTGTATCAACCGGAAAGCTTCGGTGCACGGATAAGGCGCGATAAGAAAGCCTATTTATGCCCTCTGCACGCATTCCCATACAACCGATGAAAACCTTGTGTTCCACTTGTTCGCTGCGCGAATTGTGCCTGCCGGTCGGCCTTTGTCCGGCCGAGTTCGAACAGCTGGATGCGGTTATCAAACAGAGCCGCCGTCTGAAAAAAGGCGAATTCCTGTTCCGATCCGGAGAAGCTTTCCATTCGCTGTTTGCCGTGCGTACCGGTTTTTTCAAAACCACGGTAGTCAGCCAAGACGGGCGCGATCAGGTTACCGGCTTTTTTATGTCGGGCGAACTGATGGGAATGGACGGTATTTCGTCCAACGCACACAGCTGCGATGCTGTGGCGCTGGAAGACAGCGAAGTGTGTGAACTGCCGTTTGAAAATATGGAACAGCTCAGCCAGAGCATTCCGAGTATGCAGACGCACTTTTTCCGGATGATGAGCCGCGAAATCGTGCGCGACCAAGGTGTGATGCTACTTTTGGGCAATATGCGTGCGGAAGAGCGGATTGCTGCATTTTTGCTGAATCTTTCGCAGCGGTTGCACAGTCGCGGTTTTGCTGCCAACGATTTTATTTTGCGGATGTCGCGCGAGGAAATCGGCAGCTATTTGGGTTTGAAACTGGAAACGGTCAGCCGAACCTTGTCTAAATTCCACCACGAAGGAATGATTTCGGTGGAACACAAACATATCAAGCTTTTGCAGCCGCAGAATCTGAAAAAAATGGTATCCGGCTCTTCGCCGAGCGTTTAAAGGCCGTCTGAAAACAGCATTGTTCGGTAAAGTCCGAACAACACAAAAGCCGGAAAGGGAAACTTTCCGGCTTTTTTGCAGCGTTTTCCGGTTAAGATTAAATGGAATAGTCTTCCTCCACCGGCGAATAAAGCAGCTTGTCGATGCGTTCTTTTACCAAATCCGGTGAGAACATTTGAATGAAATCATAAATATAGCCGCGCAGATAAGTATCTGCGCGCAGCAGAATGCTGGTGTACGAAGGCTCGAACAAATGCGAAGCATCAATCAGATTCAGCCCCTTGTCTGCTTCCGCCTCAAATGCCTGTTGTGCCAATAAACCTACGCCCAATCCGAGTTTGACGTAAGTTTTCAGCACATTAGCGTCAGCCGCAGAAAGCGCAATATTCGGCTCGTTGATATCGGCAGAGCGGAAAGCGCGGGCAATGCTGCTGCCGGTATTGAAAGCGAATTCATAGGTAATCAAAGGATAGGCCGCAAGGTCGGCAATATTCGGCTTGGGTATTTCCAACAAAGGGTGGCCGTCCGGCACGATGATTCCGTGCGTCCAGCGCGAGCAGGGGATGCTGCGCAAATCCGAATCGCGGCGCGGTGCTTCGGTGGTAATCGCAAAATCGGCTTCGCCGTCTGAAACCAGCTGCTCCATCTCTTCCGGACTGCCTTGGCGGATACGCAGGCGCACTTTCGGATATTGCTTGACGAAACGGGCAACCACTTCCGGCAGCACATAACGTGCCTGAGTGTAGCCGGCAGCAATCGTCAGCAAGCCGTTGTCTTGGCCGGTAAATTCTTTGCCGATGTTTTTAATATTTTGAATATCGTGCAAAATCCGCTCGGCCGTCTGTAAAACCGCCTTGCCGGGTTGCGACACCGCAACAATCCGTTTGCCGCTGCGGATAAAAATCTGAATACCCAATTCTTCTTCCAGCAGGCGGATTTGTTTCGACACGCCGGGCTGCGAAGTAAACAGCGCTTCCGAAGCTTCGGATACATTTAAATTGTGGCGGTACACTTCCAGAGCATAACGCAACTGTTGCAGTTTCATTGTTCAGGCCGAGTAGGATAAAAATGCAAATGTAGCATAAAATAAACAGATTTTGGCGTATGAACGGGTATTTTCGGTTGATAGTGGAGCGAGGGCGGTCGGACGCTCGGATGCCGGCTTTGTTGTTTTTGTACAACTGGACTGTCTTCCCTATAGATAATTAGAGGCAAATAAATGACATGCGTTTGATTTTTCGGCATGATTGCTCCCTAGGGAGCAGGCAGGAAAAGACCGCTTGCGGAGCCGTCCGTTATTGACAGCACGCATACCTTTTCTTTATAGTTCAAGCCTGAAATATCCAAGTTGCCCGGCTATGCTGCGGCCTGTATATTGTTCGTTGCCGCCGGTTTTCTGAAAAACCGCTGCATAACAATCTTTTAGATGAGGGAATAACAATGACCAAACAGATTAAATTGGGTGCTTTGATCGTTGCCGCTTTGGCTTCTGCCAACGCTTTGGCAGCCAGCGAGCCGCATACCAAACACGGTTACACCGTAAGCCGCGAATCTCAAGAAATCGTTCGCAACAGCTACGGCGAGTGCTGGAAAAACACTTACTTCGACAAATCTACCCAAGGCCGTGTTGAGTGTGGCGATGCTGTTGCCGCTGCACCTGTTGAGCCTACTTACGCTTACCAAGACGAAACCGTTTCTTTGTCTTCTAAAACTTTGTTCAACTTCGACAAAGACACTCTGCGTCCGCAAGCTGTTGAAAACCTGAACAACTTGGCCGTTCGTCTGTCTGACAAAAACGTACAAGCCGTACGCGTAGAAGGTCACACTGACTTTATGGGTTCTGAAGCTTACAACCAAGCTCTGTCTGAGCGTCGTGCTAACGTAGTAGCCAACTACTTGGTAAGCCGTGGTGTTGAAGCCGGTAAGATCTCTGCTGTTGGCTTGGGTGAATCACAAGCCCGTATGACTGCTACTTGTGAAGCAGAAGTTGCTCAATTGGGTAAAAAAGTTTCTAAAGCTAAGAAACGCACTGCTTTGATCAACTGTATCGAGCCTGATCGCCGCGTTGACATCAAGATCCGTACTTTGGTTCAAACCCAAGTTCAAGTATCTGAAGGTCAAGCCGGTCAAGGCGAGCGTGAAGCTGTTGAAACTCACGTTCTGCCAGCTAAATCTTCTATCCACGGTTATGGCCGCTGGTAAGAAGTTACCGCAAAACAATCAGCAGCTCGGGCAATTTGTCCGGTTGCTTGAAAAAGCCGAGCCGTTTGGTTCGGCTTTTTTTGCATACGGTATTGGGCAAACTCGGCCGAAATGCTGTCAAACCGTATATTGGGCGGAAGGCAGACCGTAAGTTGCGGATCCGTGTTTTCGGTATCTGACGGTTGAGGTCGTCTGAAAAAGTATATGCTATGCGGTTGATAGTCCGGCTGGTATTTGCCAATAGTTTGAAATATGAAAGAATTTGATTTTATCCGTGCATATTTGGCGGATGCGCCGCGAGATGAAACGGTGTTGCTCGGTATCGGTGATGATGCCGCTGTGGTGCGGCCGCAGCTTGGATACGATTTGTGTATCAGCAGTGATATGTTGTTGGAAGGGCGGCATTTTTTTGCCGGTACGCCGCCGCAAGATGTGGCGCATAAAGTGTTGGCAGTCAATGTTTCCGATATGGCGGCGATGGGCGCGGTGCCGCGTTGGGTGTCGCTGAGCGTGGCATTGCCCGAGTTGCAGGCAGATTGGTTAAACGGTTTTTGTCAGACTTGGTTTGCGCTGTGCCGGCAATACGGCATCAGTCTGATTGGCGGCGATACCACCAAAGGTAATGGTGTTTTTTCGGTAAACATTATCGGCGAAGTGCCGCAGGGCAAAGGTTTGCAGCGCGGCGGTGCGCGTGTCGGAGAGGATATTTGGGTGTCCGGCCGCATCGGTTCGGCGGCTTGGGCCTTGCAGCATTTGTTGGGCAACTGTGTTTTGCCTGCGGAAGTGTTTGCCGAGTGCGAAACTGCTTTGCTGCGGCCTCAGCCGAGAGTGGCGCTGGGGCGGGCTTTATTGGATATAGCCAGTGCGGCGCAGGATATTTCAGACGGCCTTGTGCAGGATTTGGGACATATTGCAACGGCTTCGGGCTGCGCGGCGGAAATTCGAGCGGATGCCGTACCGGTTTTGCCTGAACTGGCTGCACTGATGCCGTCTGAAAAAATGTGGCAAACTGCGCTGACCGGCGGAGATGATTACGAGCTGCTGTTTACTGCACCGCCGGAGTATCGTGATGCGGTACAGGCTGCGGCTGTGCGGAGCAATACGCCGGTCAGTCGTATCGGTGTGATGAAAACGGGGGCGGGCGTATCGGTATTGCGTGCCGACGGCAGCCGCCTGATTTTAGACAAACAGGGATTTGATCATTTTGGCTGATTTTAAACCGACTTTTTCTTGGCTGTTGCAACGGCCGGTCTGTTTCTTGGGTTTCGGCTTCGGTTCCGGCTTGGCTCCGAAAGCGCCCGGCACATTCGGCACACTGCCTGCATTGCCGATAACTGCGTTGCTGTCAGCCTGCGGTATGTCGTCTTGGGGCATTGCTTTGCTGTGTCTGCCGCTTTTTGCAGCGGGCGTGTATATTTGCGGCGCAACCGAGCGCGAGCTGGGGATTCAGGACTACGGCGGCATTGTGTGGGACGAAATCGTAGCGATGATGCTGGTGCTGGCATTCGTACCGCCGACTTTCGGCTGGTGGCTGGCGGCATTTATCGTTTTCCGTTTGTTTGATGCTTTGAAGCCTTGGCCGATTAAATGGTTTGACGCGCGGCTGCACGGCGGTTTCGGTATTATGTGGGACGACATCATTGCTGCGCTGTTCAGCTTGCTTGTGCTGCAAATCCTGCAATGGTTGTTTTAAGGCCGTCTGAAAAAGGAGGGCAGATGAAGCGCGCGTACTTTATTGCCGGAACGGATACCGAAGTCGGGAAAACCGTTTGCACGGCGGCGTTGCTGGCGGCGTTTTGGGCGCAAGGTAAAACGGTGTTCGGTTGGAAGCCGGTTGCTTCCGAGGCTGATGAGCAGGGGCAGAATCCCGATGTATCGGCTTTACAGACGGCCTCCGGCTTGGCTTTGCCTTATGAGGCGCACAATGTGTACACCTTTACCGAGGCAACTGCACCGCATTTGGCGGCGGCAGATGAAGGCAGTGCGATTGAAGCGGAGGTTTTGGACGCAGCTTTTGCACGGGCAAAAACGCAGGCGGAAATCGTATTGGTTGAAGGTGCCGGCGGTTGGCATACGCCTTTGAACGGCTGTTTTTGTTTTTCCGATTGGGCGGCGGCGCAGCGATTACCAGTTATTTTGGTGGTCGGAATGAAGCTTGGTGCGATTAACCACGCCTTGCTGACCGCACAAGCGGTGCGTCAGGCAGGCTTGCCGTTGGCCGGCTGGATTGCCAACTGTATGAACGGCCGGCCGCACCGTTTGGATGATTATTTGGCTACTTTGCAGGCATTTCTGCAAACGCCGTTATTGGGCGTGATGCCTTATCTGCCGGAGGCTTCGGCGCAGGAGCGGGCGGTATTTTTGAATATTGAAACGCTGCTGTAAAGCACAAAAAAGGCCGTCTGAAAAATGAAAGAACGGGTTTGAGTTTCAAACTACATTTTTCATTTTTCAGACGGCCTTTTTGTGCCGGAATTATGCCCGGACAGGCTGAACCAATACCCAAGGCGCAATCACCAATGCCCACATTTCCTGATTGGCAGCGACAAATTCGGCCGCCTGCGCTTCGCTGACAACGCCGACTTGGCCCTGCTGCATCAGCTTGCCGATGGTGGCGCTGTCGTCATCGGCAATCAATCGGGCAGTGGCAATCAAATCCAATTCGGGCGCGATATAGACTGCTGCGCCGCGCGCAAAATGCACTTGCAGCTCCTCCCAAGCGATTTTGGCGGTTTCGGTATTGAGTTTGTCGTTGAGCAACGGCTCGTTGTTCATATCGGCTCCTGTCGGCGAAATCGGGAAAACGGCGGATATTATAGCAAATCTGGTTGCGGCAGGTAGTGAGCGGTACAGCCATCGGCAGGCTTGAAGTTAAACAATGTTATATAGTATCATCTGCCGTTTGGCAGCGGCAAAGCGGTATTTAATTGTGCCCGTGTTTTGCCGTGGGGCGCTTGCTGAATGCAATAAACGCCTGTTTTCAGACGGCATCAGGCCGTCTGAAAAATGCAGTTTCCGAATATTTTTATGGTGTGCGGCAGATTGTTCACATCGTTATGAAGTTTGAATAATGAATATCTTATTAACCGGACTGTTCCAGCGCCTGCTGATTGCCGTTTTGGCTTTGGCGGTGTTGTGGGGCGTATATTTTTGGGCGGCGGTATGAGCATTGTGGTGGAAAACCTTACGGTCAGCTACCGCCGCAAACCTGCGGTACACCATATCGATATGCGTTTTGACGATTGTTCGATGTGGGCGGTGTTCGGGCCGAACGGTGCAGGGAAATCCACGCTGCTGAAAGCGGTGATGGGTCTGCTGGATACGGATACGGGGCGCGTGGACTGGCAGGGCTTGCAGCGCAAGGATATTGCTTATCTGCCACAGCAGTCGGATATCGACCGCAGCCAGCCGATGACGGTATTCGAGCTGGCGGCGATGGGTTTGTGGTATGAAATCGGCTTTTTCGGCCGTGTCAATGCCGCGCAGAAAGCGCGTGTAACCGCCGCTTTGCAGCGTGTGGAGATGGCAGATTTTGCCGACCGCCAAATCGCGCATCTGTCGAACGGCCAATTCCAGCGAGTGTTGTTTGCGCGGATGTTGGCACAAAATGCCAAATTTCTGCTTCTGGACGAGCCGTTCAATGCGGTCGATGCGAAGACGACTTATGCTTTGCTGGACGTGCTGCGCCAATGCAATAAGGACGGGCAGGCGGTTATTGCCGTGTTGCATGATTACGAGCAGGTGCGGGCTTATTTTCCGAATACTTTGCTGGTGGCGCGGGAAAAAATTGCGGCCGGCAAAACGGAAGAAGTATTGCGTGATACTTATTTGCAGCAGTGCAACGAAGCAATGCAGCAGCACGAGCAGGCGCAATGGTGCGCCGCTTGATGATGCCGTCTGAAAATCCGGTTTTAACAAAGGAAAACGAGCGAAGCGTTGTTTCGGTTCGGCTGAAACAAGCAGAACCCGATTCAGCTTCTGTTTTCAGACGGCCTTTTGAGTAAAAAATGAATGTTTATGAATTAATTATTGCCCCGTTTGCCGAATTTGATTTTATGCGCTATGCGCTGGCATCGGTGGTGTTTTTGTCGCTTTCCGCTGCGCCGGTGGGCATTTTTCTGATGATGCGCCGAATGAGTTTGGTGGGCGACGCACTCGGGCACGCGGTGCTGCCCGGTGCGGCAGTCGGCTATATGCTGGGCGGTTTGAGCCTGCCGGCGATGAGTTTGGGCGGTTTTGCTGCCGGTTTGCTGATGGCGCTGTTGGCCGGTTTGGTCAGCCGTTTTACCAATTTGAAGGAAGATGCCAACTTTGCCGCGTTCTATCTCAGCAGCTTGGCGTTCGGCGTATTGCTGGTCAGCATCAGCGGCAGCAATATCGATTTGCTGCATCTGCTGTTCGGCTCGATTTTGGCGGTGGATTTGCCGGCTTTGCAGCTGGTGGCCGCGGTTGCGAGCTTTACTGTGCTGTGTTTGGCGGTGATTTACCGCCCCTTGGTGCTGGAAAGCATTGATCCGCTGTTTTTGAAGGCGGTAAACGGCAAGGGCGGTTTGTGGCACTTGATGTTTTTGGTGCTGGTGGTGCTGAATCTGGTATCCGGTTTTCAGGCTTTGGGTACGCTGATGTCGGTCGGTTTGATGATGCTGCCGGCGATTACCGCGCGTTTGTGGGCACGCAATATGGGCGGTTTGCTGCTGCTTTCCGTACTGTTTGCTTTTGTGTGCGGAACGGGCGGCCTGCTGTTTTCTTATCACGTTGAAATTCCGTCTGGTCCGGCGATTATTTTGTTGTGCGGCGCGTGGTATCTGTTTTCGATTGTGTTCGGCTGGGAAAGCGGCATCGTGTCGCGCTGGCTGCGGCGCGGCAGGCATCTGCAACATTGATTTTTAGGAGAAGCGAGTATGAACAAGAAAATTTTGGCAGCCGTATTGGCAGCATTGTCGGCCGGAGCGTGGGCGGCCGAGCCTTTGAATGTGGTCAGCAGTTTCAGCATTTTGGGCGATGTGGCGAAACAAATCGGCGGCGATAAAGTGGCCGTAAGCAATTTGGTGGGTTTCGACCAAGATACGCACGCTTATCATCTGACCAGCGGCGACATCAAAAAACTGCGTTCGGCGAAATTGGTATTGCTGAACGGCTTGGGTTTGGAAAACGGCGATGTTGTCCGCGCAGTGAAGCAGGGTAAGCTGAACTATGCCGAAGCCGCCGCCGGCATCAAAGCAATGAGTGCAGACAGCCATCACGAGCATTCGCACGACCATCACGACCACGATCACGGCCACTATGATCCGCACGTTTGGCAAGACCCTGTTTTAATGAAACAATATGCAGCTAATGTGGCCGCAGCATTAAGCAAAACCGACCCGGCCAACCAAACCTATTACCGCCAGCGCCTGAACGCCTATACGCAAGAATTGGTGAAACTGGACAACTATGCCAAAACCAAATTCAACGCCGTTCCGGCCGCCAAGCGCAAAGTACTGACCGGTCACGATGCTTTTGCCTATATGGGCAAACGCTACGGCATCCGCTTTATCGCACCGCAAGGCGTAAGCAGCGAAGCCGAGCCGTCGGCCAAGCAAGTAGCCGCCATTATCCGCCAGATGAAAGCGCAGAAAATCAGCGCGGTATTTGCCGAAAACATCAAAGACACGCGTATGGTCAGCCGTATTGCCAAAGAAACCGGCAGCAAAGTCGGTGGCAAACTTTATTCCGATGCATTGAGCCGCAGCAACGGCGCAGGCAGCTATATCGGTATGTACCGTTATAATGTTGATGTATTGAGCGCAGCGATGAAATAAGCGTGCTTGCCCGAAAGGCCGTCTGAAAACAGTGTGTGGCATCTGAAAACGTTTTGATATAAATGAAACATTTTCAGCTTTGCAGCAATGCTGTTTTCAGACGGCCTTTGCCGTGCGCGTTTGCAGAAAGAGTGGGACGGTGTGTTAAGAAAAACTTAACAAACAGAGTAAATCCACTATAATAGACCCTTTTATTTGCCGTAAATCTGCCGATGACTTCTTCCAATACGCAGTTTGTTCCGCCTTCTTATCAGAACCACAGCCCGCTTACTTGGTATCAGGCCGCTTCGCAGCAGCCGGCGTTTATCCGTGATGCCGCGCAGGCCAAGGCCATTGAGCATCTCGACCGTTTGTGGACGGAGCTGATGATGTTCAAACGCAAGCGCAACCGCTTTTTGGGGCGCAGCCTGCGTTCGCCTCAGCTGCCCAAAGGGCTGTATTTTTACGGCGGAGTAGGGCGCGGCAAAAGTTTTCTGATGGATGCGTTTTACGGCTGCCTGCCGTACCGCCGCAAACGCCGCGTGCATTTCCACGCGTTTATGGCGGAAATCCACCAGCGTTTGAAAGGGCTGAAAAGTGAAGCTGATCCGCTGAAAGCGGTGGCGGCGGAAATCGCCAAAGAAACGCGCGTGTTGTGTTTTGACGAATTTCACGTCAGCGATATTGCCG
>JAUNKU010000022.1 GCA_030532645.1 Neisseria sp.
TGGGCTTTGGCTTTGACGGTCAGGCTGCCGCCGTTGGTGTGGATAACTAAGTTTTTCAGACGGCCTTCTTTCAAGGCTTGCCAAGCCGGGGCGAAGAAGCGTGCGTCCCAAGCGGACAGGGTGTCACGGTAGGCCCAGGCGTCGGCAGTGTGGCGGGCGGCGGATAAGTCGTCCAGCACGATAATGCCGTCTGAAAAACCGCTTTGCTCGGCAGCCAAACGCTCGAAAGCTGTCCAATCGTACGGGGCGGTTTCGTGGGCTTGCGCCGACCAGTCGTTGTCGGCGGCGATATTCGGATTTTCGGCAGTGCCGTGCAAATCTGTCCACAGCCACAGGCCGTTGATGCCAGGGCGGCCTTGTGCGGCGCGTTCGGCATTGAGCGGATGGGCGTGCAGAAACATTTGGATTTCGGTTTGCCATTTCAGCCACAGCGCGGCATCGCGGCCTTCGGCACGCTGGCTGCCGTCCACTTGGCCGTAAATATCCAAGGCGCAGGGGACTTGCCAGTCCACAGCCTGCGGCAGGGTAATCAGCCACAAACCGGCGCGGTAGGGATAAAAGGCAAGGCCGTCTGAAACATAAAATTCACTCAAATCGCGACACAAGCGCGCGGCTTCTTCATTGCTGACGGCAATATCGCGGCCGCTCAAAGTGTTCATCGAGTGCATTCTCATTTGCTGCCAAACGGGGCAGCCCAAAACGGCGGCGGTTTCAGACGGCAAACCGAGCTCGCGCAAGGCTTGGCCGCGCAGGCTGTCCTGCCATAAAAAATGGCGGTATAAATCGGAAACGCTGTGAAACGGCGGTGAGATTGTGCCGAAACGCAACAATTCGTTCAGCGCTGACGTATCGGCCGCAAGCGGCGGTGTTTCTTCCTGCCAGAGCAGGTCGGGAATGACGAGAGTCAGTTTCATTAAAACATTATCCTTTGAAAATTATCGCTATTTTACCCGTTTTTGCCGGAAGCGGCGGCAGGCTGTGTTAAAATGCCGCGTTTTCAAACTTGAATCCGGCCATTGCGTCCGGTATGCAAACGAATGACTGAAACCAAAAAGAATATCCGAAATCCTATTTTTTTCGGCCGCAACGCCCTGCTCGCGGCCGCTTTGTCTGCCTGCGCGGTAACGGCTTATGCGGTAACCGAGCCGCAGCCGAAACAGCCGGATTACCAAACCGCGCGCGTGGTCGAAGAGCTGCCTGCCATCAGCTTTGCCGAAACCGAACGTCCCGGCAGTTATTGGACGGAAGAAGCGGTGCAGGAAGGCGAAACGCTGAGCGATACGCTCGGCCGTTTGGGTATGCCAGCGGCGGAAATCCGCCAGATTCTCGGCAAAAAAAGCATCGACGGCAAATTGCAGATCTTAAAAAGCGGCCAAACGTTCAGCGTGCGCGTGGATTCGGCCGGGCAGGCAACCGATATCCAGTTTTTCCACGATGATGATAACGGCGAACGCAATCTGGTTGCGGTGGAAAAAGTAAACGGCAAATGGCAGGTTTCATCTTCGGAAATCAATATCGAAACAATGCCGACTTTGCGCTCGGTTGTGGTGCGTACTTCCGCCAAAGGTTCGCTGGCGCAGGCCGGTGTCGGTGTTTCGCTGCGCGAATCGCTGCGCGATATTTTCAGCGACCGTTTCAATGTTGACGAACTGCAAAACGGCGACCAAATACGCCTGCTCTACAACACAATGTATTTCCGCGGCCAAGCAGTCGACAACGGTGATATTCTGGCCGCCGAAATCATTAAAAACGGCAAAAGCTACAAAGCTTATTTATATGACAACGGCGACGAAGGCAGCAGCTATTACGATGAAAAAGGCAAGCCGCTGAAAGCCGCCAGTACCGCCGGTTTCAATTTCCAACCGGTAAAGGGCGCACGCATTTCTTCTCCGTTCGGCACGCGTGTGCACCCGATTTTCCACACTGTCCGTATGCACACCGGTATCGATTACGCTGCACCGATCGGTACGCCGGTTTATGCACCTGCCGACGGCGTGATGACTTTTAAAGGCTGGCAGGGCGGCTACGGCCACACGGTAATGCTCAAACACAGCAACGGCGTGGAAACCCTGTACGCCCATCTGAGCGCGTTTTCACCTGCCCAAGGCAATGTGAAAGCAGGCGAAGTCATCGGTTTTGTCGGCAGCAGCGGCAATTCCACCGGCTCACATCTGCACTACGAAGCACGCATCAACGGCAGCCCGGTCAATCCGGCCACCGTTGCCTTGCCCGCGCCGAAAATGGAAACCGTCAATATGGCGAAATTCCGCAAACAGCAAACACAGGCCGACAGCCTGATGGTCGCTATCCGCGATTTGCCGGTTACGGTTGCGCGTTTGTATTGATACGCAGCGCTGAGTTTGATTGGAAAAGATAAAGGCCGTCTGAAAGCACGTTAATCCTGTTTCAACTTTGTTGAAACCGTGCTTTCAGACGGCCTTTTTGCAGATTTTTCCCGATTGTTGCAACAGTGCAGCAGCGGTTGTCGGTTATAATAATAAATATTTAATAAGGGACAAAGAAAGGTAGAGAAATGTCGCAAATCGATCAACTGAGTCCGGTAGAAATCAAAACGCTTACTGCCAATGAAACGGTTACCGTCGGCGAATGGCTGATTACGATGATTATCGGAATGATTCCGCTGTTGAACATTATTATGGCTTTTGTATGGGCGTTCGGTGGCGGCGCGAAACCGAGTAAAGCCAATTTCTTCAAGGCTTATTTGATTCTGATGCTGATTTCCTTCGCCTTCATCGCCCTGCTGTTCGGCTCATTGGCCGCTATGGGCGTTTTGGCAAATATGGATACGCCGTAAACCGTTGGTTTGTTCCGCTGCTTGATAATTGCTGGAACAGGCAGGTAAAGGCCGTCTGAAAACTCATTCTTTTGAAAGGGATGATTTTCAGACGGCCTTTATTTTGTTTGACTTGCTTACAAATTTTAACCTAAAATTAATGATGTTATATCGTAACATTATTAAAAAGAGGGAATATGTGGGCTAAAAAAATGATTCCTTTGTCGTTGTTCGGCTGTTGTTTGCCGGTGTGGGCGGAACAAGCCGTGCAGCAGGAACAGTTGGAAACGGTACAAGTAACGGCCAAGCGGATAGCGCCCGAATCACTGCCTTTGCCGGGTGCGCGGAAAGCATCGGACATCGTGGTTTCAGGAGAAAAATTCAAAAGCCGTTCGGCTACTTTGGGAAATGCTTTGGCAGGCGAGAGCGGCGTACACAGTAATCCGTTCGGAGGCGGAGCAAGTGCACCGGTTATTCGTGGGCAAGAAGGTGTGCGGGTAAAAATTTTGCAGAACGGGTCGGACGTGGTGGATGTATCAAGCTTGTCCCCTGATCATACCGTTGCAGCGGATACGCTGCTGGCACAGCAGGTTGAGCTGGTACGCGGTACGCCGACACTGCTTTATGCAGCCGCATCTCCGGCGGGTGTGGTAAATATTGTGGATAAACGTATTCCAGAGCGTATGCCGGAAAAAGGTATTGAAGGCGAGGCCACAGTTCGCTTGGATACTGTTGCTCATGAAAAAGCAGCTACGGCAGGGATAACTTTCGGCATCGGCCGGAATGTGGCATTGCGGGTGGAAGGGTTAGCTCGTCAAGCTGATAATTATCATGTGCCGGGCATTAATTTGGGAGAGCGTTTGGATTATGTTCCGGATACTGACAACCGTTCGAAAGTCGGCACAATCGGTTTGTCTTGGGTGGGTGAAAAAGGGTATTTGGGTGCATCGTACAGCCGCCGCGGCGACCAATACGGTCTGCCGGGGCATAACCATATGTTGGATACCTGTTCTTTCCACGTATTCGACACCCAGAAAGCTTCATTACAAGCACGCAATTATCTGTATCCCTACCCGCATTTGATGGATGATTACGATATTCTGACTTCTTTCCACAATGCCCACTGCGGTACGGAACACGACAGTAATGCCCCCCACAGTCACGATAATGTGTACGGTCACAAACACGATCACAGCGGCCGCGGGCCTTGGGTGGATATGGTATCCAAACGTTTGGATATACGCGGCGAATGGCGGCAGCCGTTTCAAGGTGTGGATAAATTCAAATTTGCATTTGCCAGGGCCGATTACCACCATGATGAAATCGATGACGGCAAAGCTTATATCAGTCCGCATGATCCGGCCGGAATGAAAGAGCGTAAGCTGCAAGATGCGGCCAAACGCAAAGGAACACCGGCCGGTACGTTTGACAATCAAGGTTTCAACAGCCGTTTGGAAATTTATCACCGGCCTATCGGCGGTTGGCGAGGTGTATTTGGTGCGCAATACCAAACTCAAAAAAGCCGTGCCGATCTGCCTGCACCGCCGTTTTCAGACGGCAATAGCGTAAATGGGGAACGCAATATCAGCGAACGTCATCCGTTGGTGTCGAATACCAACCGGCAATTCGGTTTGTTTGCATTGGAACAGTTCCGTTATCAGGATTTCACCTTTGAAGCCGGCGCACGTTGGGAAAAACAGCGTATTCCGATTGATTACGATTCGGAGCTGCTTGCCCGTTATACCGGAAAAGGCCGTGCTGATCCCGATTTGAGTACCAACCGCCAACACGCCTTGTCGTATTCGGGTACCGTGTTATGGGCGGTAACACCGGAAAACCGTGTATCCTTTACCGCTTCGCACAATGAGCGGTTGCCGACTCCGATGGAGCTGTATTATCACGGTAAACATCTGGCTACCAATTCGTTTGAATACGGTAATAAAAACTTGAAGAAAGAACGTTCGAATAACTTCGAACTGGGATTACGTCATATTTCCGACAAATGGGATATGAAATTGAGCGGCTATTACAACCGTTTCCGTAATTTTATCCACAATGAAAATCTGTATCGCGAAGGTAATCTGTTTATGCGCCGTTACACCCAATCCCAAGCGAAAATCTACGGATTGGAAGGCGAAATCGGCTACAACATTACGCCGGATCACAAAGTAACCGTTTTCGGTGATTATGTGCGCGGAAAACTGTTTGATTTGCCACCGATTTACGGCAATAAAATCTATCGCGAATATGAATGTCTTGATGAAGACGGCTGGGAAGATACCTGTTACGAAGCTGTCGGCGTAGAAACTGTACGCCGTCCGGATCGTAATGCGCCGCGTGTACCGCCTGCCCGTTTGGGTTTCCGTATCGAAAGCCAATTTAATGAAAACTGGCGCGGTTCGCTGGAATACACCCGTGTATTCAAGCAAAACAAAACATCGGATTCGATTTATACCAAAGACAAGCCGAAAGATGAGCAAACCGAAGGTAATACGCTCAACACTTTCCCTGTGAATGAGGATAAAACCCGAGGTTATCATCTGCTGAATGCCGGTATTTCATACGATAAATCAACATCTTGGGGTGGATATACTTTATCGCTCAACGGCAGTAATCTGTTGAATCAAAAAATCTATATCCACAATTCTTTCCTGCCGTACGTACCGCAGCCGGGAAGAAATTTTGTGTTCGGCGTGAATGTACGGTTTTAAACGCTAATAAACCATCAAAAGGCCGTCTGAAAGCACGTTTTAACTTCGTTGAAGCTGTGTTTTCAGACGGCCTTTTTGTGCCTTGCCTGTTTAAAAGCTTTTCGACATTTCGAGAAACAGATTGTTTTTCTTGTAGCCGTAGAAAAACACATTGCTGCGGTTTTTCGTGTGGCGGAAAGTCAGGCGCGGGGTGATGCCGGCGAAATGGAGGTTGCGGTGCCACAGGGAAACTTGCAGGTTGAGCGTTTGGTCGCGGCGGGTTTTCAAAACCGGCCACGGCATCGGGGCGCGGTAGCGGCGTTTGCTCCACGCGGCGGCGGTGCGGGTGCTGAAACCGTGCGGCCATTCCTGTATCCAACCGGCGGCGATGGTGTGGCTGCGGTTGCTGTTGTCTTTGTCGCGCAGGTTTTCGCGCTCGAAGCCGTAGCTGGCAAACCAAGCCTGTTGCGGATTGGCTTGGTAAACAGCGGTTTGGACGGCGTTTAGGCGGTTGCCGTTGAAACGTTTGCGGTTTTCGTAGCGGATTTTTTCGCCGGACAGGCTGTTGGCCAGCCGCCATTGCGGTGTGATTTGCCGCGCGGTGTCGAGTTTTGCGCCGAAGCTGTCGGAATACGGGGCGAAATCTTCGCCGAAACGGCGGTGCTGCGCGAAGGGCATCAGCGAAATATCCCAATGGGCGTTTCGGTAGCCGAGGCCTGCACTGCCTTGCACGATGAAGTCGTTGTATTCCTTGTTGTTTGGATAGTATTTGCCGTACACGTCGGCGGAAAACTTGGCCAGCCAGTTACCGGCCAGCGGCCAATCTTTTTCTGCACCCAGATGATAGGCAAGACCGGAGGCGGTTTGCGGTTCGGCTTCGGTTTTCAGACGGCCTTCTTCGCGGATTTCGGGTGCGTTATTGATGTTCGGTTCGTAGGTGTAGTTGAGGCCGCCGTCAAAACGCCATTGGTGGCGTTGGCGCAGCTGTTCCTGAAAAGCCGCTACGGTTTTCCGCTCGCGTTCGGGCAATGCGGTTTGCGCCATCAGTTTGTCGAACTGGCTTTCGGCGGCGGCATCTTGGCGGTCGTAAAACAAAGCCAGCGCGAGATACAGGCGGATAACGTCCGATTCGGGCTTCTCGGCAATCAGACCGCGCAACGTGTCGGCGGCACGGCTGAATGCGCCTTCGCTCATCGCCAGTTTGGCTTCGGCCAAGCGCAACAGAATGTTGTCGCGCACGGCATCGGGCAGGCGGCGGTACACCGGCAGCAAGATGCGGATACCTTCGCTGTCGTTGTTCATCACACTTTGGTCGAGCAGCAGATTGAGCAGGCGCGGATCGGCCAGCAGAGCGGTTTCGTCAATGTCCCGTACATCGCTGCTGCTTGGTTCGGAGACGGGCAATGGCGCGTTTTCAGACGGCACCGGCCATTCGTGCGGCGGCGGTTCGGGACGGAAATCGGGCGTAACGGTAATGCCGCCGTTGTCTGCGTGTGCGTGCAGCGCGGCGGAAAGCAGTAGGACGGCTGTGTAGTAAATCGGGCGTTTCATAGCGGCTTGTGCAGATGGAGGCCGTCTGAACGTTGTGCCGAATCATTATTCGGGAGAATGGAACCTCGTCATACTCAGAACCTGCCTGAGTATGACGGTTTTTGCCGGTTCGGGCACTCCGTTCCAACTTCATTGAAGCAGCGTTTTTGCTTTCGCTTCGCAGAAGTCTGTGGCTTTCAGACGGCCTTTGTGGTTAAAACTTCATTTCAAAGCCCAGCGTAAAGTTGCGGCCGGGCGCGGCGAAGCGGCTGTAACTTGCACCGGCAGGCTGCTGCTGTGCCAGCGAGTTGCGCGAGCTTTGGCGTACGTTTTCCCACATCAGATAGCGGTAGTTGAACGCGTTGTACACGCCGGCGCGCAAAGTAGCGTGTTTCCAAGGTTTCCAGTAGCCGATAAAGTCTACGGTCGTCCAAGGCTTGGTAGCGGCTTGGGTGCTGGCTTTTTGATAGGTTTTGCCGTTGCCGTGATCGACTTTGCTGATCAACTCGTCGGGATTTTTGCCGCGCGAGTGCGTCCAGTTTGCCGCAATCCCCCATTTTTCAGACGGCGCATCGTAGTTCAGGCCGACCACATAACGCGAAGGTTGAATGGTTTCCAAAGGATAATCGGAAACATAAGCCCATTTTTCCTGCGTGTTGTTGAACAGGCGCTTGGCCTTGATGCGGTTGTAGGCCAGATTGAGCGACAAACCTTCGGGAATTTTTTCCCAAACCGCATTCAAATCCACGTTGGAACGCAAATTGATGCCTTGCAAATCGGCGTTTTGCAGATTGAAATTGCCCAATTTTTGAATGCCGTCTTTATCGGGCGCAGTAACGGCGTAGGCAATCAAATCGCGGTAGCGGCTGTCAAAAGCGCTCAGTTCGATATTGCCGAGGCCGCCTTTCAGCGCTACGCCGATTTCTTGGTTGAACGATTTTTCCGGCGACAAATCCGCAATGTATTGGTATTTCCCGCCGCGCGGAATGCCCGGTACGTTGTAGCCGTACAGTTCTTGGAAGCTCGGTACGCGGAAGCCGTTGGAAGCCCGGTACGATAAGGCCCAGTTGCTGTTCGGTTTCAGCACGATGCCGGCATTCCACGATTTGTTGAGATAACGCTTGCTGCGGATGCTGCTGTCGTCGGATTGGAAGCTGTGGCGGTCGAGGCGCAGGCCGAGGCTTAAATCGACATATTTGCCCAAGGCCATATTGTCGCGCAGCGCGATGTGGTAGCCCTTGCCTTTAATCGGCAGGCGCGTGCAGGTATCGATTTCCCAATCGGTACACGGCCGCTCGGTGGCCAATACGCCGCCCAAATCGCGCCAAATGGCTACGTTGCGTGTTTGCCCGTTGACGGTGCGCGTTTCGCTGCCGATGCGTTCTTGGCGTTTGTAGGCAGCGGTGTTTTCCAGATATTTGTCGAACGATGAATCGAAACGGTCGATGCCTGCCGAGGCTTGGACTTTGTGGCGGCCGTGTTCGAAATCAAAGTTTTTCTGCCATTTTGCATTGAACAGCAAATGGTTTTCTTTGTATTTGATTTGCTCGCGGTTGAGGTAGGAGCCGGGCTTGTCGGTGCTCGGGGCGCAGTTGAGCGTAGTGCTGTTGTCGCCGTAGGGCGAACAGGCGGCATACTGCGTGGCCGTGTCGGTTTTGATGTTTTGGCGGTCCAAGCTGAGATCGATTTGGTCGGCCCAGCGGTTTTCAGACGGCGTGTAGCGGTAGTTTAGGCCGTTGCGCTGTTTGTTGTGTTTCTCTTCCAGGAAACGGGCGCGCGTCCATAAGAGATTGGCATAGCCTTCGCGCGGATCGTTCTGCCAGATGCCGTTGCTGTTGTTGGCTTTGGCCAATTCGGTGCGCGTGTCGCCGATATAGACGGGCGGTTTGCCGAAAGTATGCAAATCGGCTTCGGTGCCGTAATAGGCGGTGTGGCGCATATCGCGGCTGTCGTATTGCTGGGTGGTGTTTTCAAACAGCCAGCCGGCGTAATGTTCGGGCGAGAAGCGGTAGCCCAAGCGGGCGAGCCAAGAGCCGCTTTGATATTCCATCGGGTTCGGTTGGATACGGTTGTTGCCGGTGTATTGTTTGGCGGAAACGGTTTCCAAGCGGTGGCGCATTGCTTGGCTGCGCTGTTGTTCTTCTGCCGCTGTATACGGCTGCGTGCGGCTGTTTGGCTGCCACAAATCGGCGCGGGTCAGTGATGAGCCGTTTTTCACGCAGGCATCATCGGTGCAGTTTTCAAAACGGAACAGATTGTCGGCCAGACGGTCCGGTTCGTAGCGCAAATCGTATTTGTGTTCGTAAGCATCGAGTTTGTAGAACGATTGGCTGCCGTCGGCCGCATCGCTGTGAATGCCGGTTTCGTTGCCTTTGCGGCCGGTGTATTGCAGCAGACCTTCCAAACCGTTTTCCATACGGAATGCACCGCCCACGCTTTGGGCGAAGCGTTTGTCTTTGCTGCTGTATGCAGTATTGCTGCGCAAGCCCCAGTTTCGGCCGTCTGAAAGCAGGTCGTCCACGTTTTTGGTGTGGTAGTTGACCGAGCCGCCGAGCGCGCCGCTGCCGGATTCCGAGCCGTTGCCGCCTTTGCTGATTTCAACGGCGGAGACGTTTTCAAATTCCACTTCGTTCATCGAGCCGCTGCCGCCGCTGTTGGAAGTGGTGTCGGCATAGGATTGCAGCTGCGGAATGCCGTCCACCGATACCAGAACGCGGTTTTTATCGACACCGCGGATGGAAAAGCCGCTGCTGCCGCCGCGTCCTTGCTCGACAACGGAAATGCCGGGATCGTAGCGCACCATATCGCGCACGCCCTGCACTTGTTCTTTTTCCAGCCGCTCGGCGGTTTTGATGACTTTGCCGAGGCCGGTTACGTCTTGCGATTTGCGGTGTACGCGTTTTTGGCCGCGCACCTGTATGGTTTTTAGCTTGACTTCCTGTTCGGCTGCCGTGCCGGCAGCAGCGGTGCCGGCGTTGTCGGCATAGGCGTAAAACGGGGTAAAGCAGACGGCCAGTGCGGCCACCAGTGTTTTCGGTTTCAGATGTTTCATCGGATTTGCTCACGGAAGCCGCAGCGTGCCGAAGCAGGCTGCGGCGGTGGTTCGGTATCCCGTTTTCAGACGGCCTTCGCCTTGGTTTGGCTCTTTTGAGACCGTCTGAAAAAAGCGGTTTTAACGAAAACCGCTTGATGCAACGGGCAGTTTCTCTGTTTTATTAAGGTTTGGGCGGGTTTTTCAGACGGCCTATTTTTGCAGGGTGGCACCGAATACGGCACCGGCGCGTACGCCCAAGCCGTCTGTTCCGTCCGCTTCGCTGTTGTAGTGCAGCGCGCCGCCCAGCTCTTGTGCGTCCGGACCGTAGAAGCCGCCCTGTACGGCCGCATTTTCGATTTCAACCGTGCGGCTGCCGAGCTGGTTGCCGGGGTCGAACGGGAAGCCGCCCTTCGGTGTGGCGGCCGTACCGCTGAAACCGCTGCCGTTGATGGCGGCATTGATGTTGAATACGGTGCGGCTGTCGTAAGAGAGCAGGCGGCCGTTCAGGGATTTGTTGTCGAAATCGACATCAAACTCGGAACGGTTGGCCAAGCGTTTGCCGTCCACATTCGTCATATCCGGGTTTTGGCGGAAATCTTGGCGGGTATAGGCGCTTTTCTCGGGCGATGCCGTCTGAATAAAGCCTGCCCACGTTCCTGCGTATTTCAGTTTGCCCGATTGCGGCATTGCGGCAAGCGGCGTGCGCTCGCCTTGCAGGAACAGCGAACGGATCAGTTCGTTGCCGTCTTGTCCGGCCGAGTTGATGACGCCGAAGCGCAGGTAGCTCAGATTGCTGCAACAGAAATGCAGGCTTTGTTTGCCGTCAAGTTGCAGCGTGGCGGTTCTGTCTGCCCCCCAATCGGCTTGGCTCAAATCAAAGGTTTTGCCGCCGAAGCGCAGCTTCATTGCGTAGCCGAAGTTGGTTAAAGGTTTGGCCGATACTTCGCCCAGCTGCTCGCGTAATTGGGTTTCGGGTTCGGCAATTTCGATGTCTTCGTTTTCTTCTTCTGCCAAATCGCCGCCGTCTTCATTTTCAGCGTTGTCACCTGCTTCTGCCGTTTCGTCCGGATTGGAATCGGCGGTTTCTTCTTCGCTGAACTCCTCTTCCTCTTCTTCGATTTCCACCATTGTGCGCTTGGCTTCGCTGATTTGTACGGCATCAAACAGCGGATTCAGTTTGTCTGCCTTGCCTTCGCGTTTTGCGCCGAATACGGCAAACAGGGAATTGTCGTTGGCTAAGAATTTACCGGCCAGCTCTTCGCCTTCATTGCCGTAAAAACCGCCTTCCAGCAAGTCGGAATCGGCGTAGAAAAAGGCTTTGTCACTGGCAGATGATTGCTCATTGACGGCGGATTTGGCTTTGCCGGTGAAGCGGTTGCCGTTCAACGCGGCTTCGATGTCGTAAAGCTTGCGCTCGGCTTCGGTACGAGAACGGTAGTTCAGCGTGCCGGTCAGATTTTTTTGGTCGAAATCCACATTGAATTCGGAGGTGTATTTCGCATCGGTGGCACTGTTGAATTCATCGGTGGCGCTGGCAATATCGCCATCGCCTTTATCTTTATTGAAACCGTTGCCGGCATAGAAGCCGTTGCCGTTCAGGTTGCCGCGGCCGAGTTTGGCATCGGTAACAAAATTCCATTCGCCGCTGTATTTCACGTTGTTGGCCGCAGGCAGTGCGGGCGCGGTGTGCGTGCCGTGGTAGAAGGTATAAACATTCGCGCCGCTGCGGTGTTCGACTGCACGGTTTTGGCCGTCGGCATCGCTGACGGTTTCATAGGTATCTTGCGGAAAATCAACGGAAACGTGTCCGAAGCGGATGTATCGGTATTTATCCGCCTGTCTGCGCTCGGGGGTGCTTGGCTGGTTACGGTTGTTCGGATCCTGCTGTATTTTTTCCACCAACTCCGTAACAGCATTTTCGCTGTCAAATGTTGCCAAACGGTCGGGCGTTAAGGCCAGATGTGTTTCCGCTTGGGTTGGCTGGCCTTGTGCATCGGTCAGCGGCTTGCCGTTTGCTCCGTATTTGGCTTGGTTGCGGCGGACGTTTTTCATCGCAAATCCGGCGGCGGGCTGCTTCAACGCAGCTTGTTCTTCCGGATTTTGGCGCGGCTCGGTTACTTTTTCGGCTTGTTTGCTTTCCGGCAGTTTCGGCGGTTCGGGATTGACTTCCAAAGTATCGAAACTGCCGCCGCCGGCGCACGCGCCCAGCAGCAGGGTGATACCGGCAACAGACAGGCGGTTTCTCGTTTTGCTCATTTTTTGTCCTTTTATTGATAAAAGAAATAGGAATTATTATTAAATTAAAATTAGATTTTACATATAAAAATAAATAATAACAATTCTTGTTATTGATTTTTTATTGAGATGTTGCCAGTAAGACAGGAGAGGGATACAAAAAGGCCGTCTGAACAAGCTTGCTTTGTAAAAAGCAGTTATTCAGACGGCCTTGCCGCGAAACGGTATTTATTTGCCGATACAGAAGCGGCTGAAAATCACGCCGAGCAGGTCGTCGGCGGTGAATTCGCCGGTAATTTCGCTGCACGCGAGTTGGGCGAGGCGCAGGTGTTCGGCCAGCAGTTCGATTTGGTTGCTGCCGGCGAGTGCGGCGTTTTCCAGCTCGGTTTCGGCGGTTTGCAGTGCGCGGATGTGGCGGCTGCGGGCGAGGAACAGGCCTTCGCTTTCGCCCTGCCAGCCGATTTCGTCCAACAAGGCTTTTTTCAGCAAATCGAGGCCGTCGCCGGTTTTGGCGGAAAGGCGGATGGCGCTGTCGGCACTGCTGAGGCCGTCTGAAAAACGGCCTGCTGTTTCGCCGCGTAAATCGCTTTTGTTGTGGATTTCGATTTTTTTCAGATTGGCCGGCAGTTTGTCCAAAATGGTTTGGGTAGCGGCGTTGATGCCTTCGGCCGGGTCGATCAGAATCAGCGCAACATCGGCATTCTGCACGGCTTTTTCGCTGCGCTCGATGCCGATTTTTTCGACCACGTCGTCGGTGTCGCGCAGGCCGGCGGTGTCGGTGATGTGGACGGGTACGCCGTCCAGCGTGATGTGTTCGCGCACGGTGTCGCGGGTGGTGCCGGCGATGTCGGTTACAATCGCCACATCATCGCCTGCCAGTGCATTGAGCAGGCTGGATTTGCCGACATTCGGTGCGCCTACCAATACGACATTCATTCCTTCGCGCAAAATCGCGCCTTGCGAAGCCTGTGCCAGCACGTTTTTCAGACGGCCTTGCAATGCGGCCAGTTTGCCTTTGGCATCGGCGGCTTCGAGAAAATCAATATCTTCTTCGGGAAAGTCGAGCGTGGCTTCCACCAGCATTCGCAGCGTAATCAAATCGTCCACCAGCTCGTGGATTTGTCCGGAAAACGCGCCTTTCAGTGAGCGCAGCGCCATTCGGGCGGCCGACTGGCTGGACGCGTCAATCAGGTCGGCCACGCTCTCGGCCTGCGCCAAATCCAGTTTGTTGTTCAAAAACGCGCGTTTGGTAAATTCGCCCGGCTCAGCCAGGCGTGCGCCCAGTTCCAAACAGCGGTTCAGCAGCATATTCATCACCACCGGCCCGCCGTGTCCCTGCAATTCGATAACGTCTTCGCCGGTAAAACTGGCGGGCGCGGCGAAATAGAGCAAAAGGCCGTTGTCGATGGCGCGGCCTTCGCTGTCGGTGAAGTCGGTGTACAGGGCGGTGCGCGGCTTGGGCGTTTTGCCACCGCTGATTTGTTCGGCCAAGGGCAGCAGATTGGTGCCGGACAAGCGGATAACGCCCACGCCGCCGCGGCCTGCGGCTGTGGCAACGGCGGCGATGGTCGGTTGCGGTTGCGACATTTTTTTACGCTTTCGGAAAAGTTCGGAATGGGGCGGATTATACGGGAAAACGGGCGGACAAGGCCGTCTGAAAGATTGGGTTTTAGCTTTGCTGCCGTTGCGCGGAAGAAAGGTTTTTCAGACGGCCTTTGTTCATTGAACGGGGATTACGGTTGCCCGTTTTTTTGCTTTGCCGCCTTTTCTGCTGCGCCGGCTTGCAAAACCCAAGCTGCCGGCCGATTGCGTTACAATACCGCCTTTTCTAATTTCCGCGCAAAGGCCGTCTGAAAAATGAGCAAATCCGCCGTTTCCCCGATGATGCAGCAATATCTGGGCATCAAAGCCGAACATCAGGACAAGCTGGTGTTTTACCGTATGGGCGATTTTTACGAGCTGTTTTTCGCCGATGCGGAAGAGGCGGCCAAGCTTTTGGACATTACGCTGACCACGCGCGGACAGCTGAACGGCGAGCCGATTAAGATGGCCGGTGTGCCGTGTCACGCGGCGGAGCAGTATCTGGCGCGGCTGGTGAAAATGGGTTTGAGCGTGGCGATTTGCGAGCAGGTGGGCGAAGTCGGCGCAACCAAAGGGCCGGTGGAGCGCAAAGTGGTGCGGATTGTTACGCCCGGTACGCTCACCGATACGGCTTTGCTGGAAGACAAAGAAACCAACCGCATTGTGGCCGTGTATGCCGAGAAAAAGCAGCTGGCGCTGGCTTGGGCTTCGCTGCAAAGCGGTGAATTTAAAGTGAAAACCGTGCGTGCGGAAAAGCTGGAAGACGAGCTGGCGCGTTTGCAGGCGGCGGAAGTTCTGCTGCCCGACCACAAATCCGCGCCTGCCGTGCCGCCGCAATGGAATGTGACGCGCTTAAACCATTGGCAGTTTGCTGCCGACAGTGGTTTTGAGCTATTGACGCGCTATTTCGGCGTACAGGATTTGCGCGGTTTCGGTTTGGAGCGGGAGGAACACGCCGCCGCCATCGGTGCGGCCGGTGCGCTGCTCAACTATATCCGCCACACGCAATCGCAGCTGCCGCGCCATTTGGACGGCCTGAGCGTGGAAGCGGAAAGCCAGTATATCGCGCTGGACGCAGCCAGCCGCCGCAATTTGGAGCTGACGGCCACATTGAGCGGCAAAAAATCGCCGACGCTGTTTTCCGTACTCGACCGCTGTGCCACGCATATGGGCAGCCGCCTGCTCACGCAATGGCTGCACCACCCTTTACGCAGCAAAGCGCATATTTTGGCACGCCAGCAGGCTGTGGCCGCGCTGCAAAATGCGTTTGCCGACATTCAAGGCCGTCTGAAAAACGTGGCCGACATCGAACGCATCGCCGCGCGGATTGCTTTGGGTACGGCACGGCCGCGCGATTTGAGCGGCCTGCGCGACAGCCTGTTTGCGCTGGCGGAAATCAAGCTGCCGAAAAGTACGCTTTTGGATACCTTGCAAAACGTTTTTCCAGCCGGTTTGCCTGCGGCGGAAAAACTGCGTGAAGCCGTGATGGAAGAGCCTTCCGTATGGCTGAAAGACGGCGGCGTAATCAACAGCGGTTTCAATGCCGAATTGGACGAGCTGCGCCATATCCAAAACCACGGCGACGAATTTTTGCTGGCTTTGGAAGCACGCGAGCGCGAGCGCACGGGGTTGAGTACGCTGAAAGTGGAGTTTAACCGCGTACACGGCTTCTATATCGAGCTTTCCAAAGTGCAGGCCGAACAAGCGCCGGCCGACTACCAGCGCCGTCAAACGCTGAAAAACGCCGAACGTTTCATTACGCCCGAGTTGAAAGAATTTGAAGACAAAGTGTTGGCTGCGCAAGACAGCGCCTTGGCGTTGGAAAAACGGCTCTACGACGCGCTGATGGCCGAACTGCAAACGATGCTGCCGCAGTTGCAGCAGGCTGCCAAAGCCGCCGCCGCGTTGGACGTACTTTGCACGTTTGCCCGTCATTCGGTCGAACAAAATTATTGCGCGCCCGAGTTTGCCGATTATCCGTGCATCGAAATTTCAGACGGCCGCCACCCCGTTATCGAGCAGCAGGTGCAGCGTTTTACCGCCAACCACACCGCGCTGAACAACCGCCACCGCCTGATGCTGCTGACCGGCCCGAATATGGGCGGTAAATCCACCTATATGCGCCAAGTGGCGCTGATTGTGCTGCTCGCCCATACCGGCAGCTTCGTACCGGCCGCTGCCGCCAAAATCGGCCCGATCGACCAGATTTTCACCCGTATCGGCGCATCGGACGATTTGGCCTCCAACCGCTCCACTTTTATGGTGGAAATGAGCGAAACCGCCTATATCCTGCACCACGCCACCGAACAATCGCTGGTGTTGATGGACGAAATCGGGCGAGGCACTTCAACCTTTGACGGCCTCGCCCTCGCCCAAGCCGTAGCCGAACATCTCGTGCAGAAAAACCGCTCCTTCGCCCTGTTTGCCACCCATTATTTCGAGCTGACCGCGCTGCCCGAGCAGCACGCCGCCGCCGTCAATATGCACCTTTCCGCCTTGGAGCAGGGCGGCGACATCGTGTTTCTGCACCATATCGAAGCCGGCCCCGCCAACAAAAGCTACGGCATCGCCGTGGCCAAACTCGCCGGCCTGCCCGCCCGCGCCCTCAAAGCCGCACAGAAACATCTTGCGCATTTGGAAAAAACCGCCGCCGGACACAAACCGCAGCTCGATATGTTCGCAATGCCGTCTGAAAATGAAGCAGCAGCAACATCGCCGTACAGCCGGAACACGCACGAGGAAGAGCGCGCAGAAGCCTGTTTTTCAGACGGCATCGAATTGGAAAACTATTCAGAAAATCAATCATTTGAACAGCAGGAAAACCCCGTTTCCCAAGCTTTGTCCGAACTCAATCCCGACGAGCTTACCCCGCGCCAAGCCTTGGAAGCACTCTACCGCCTGAAAGAATTATCAAAAAACGCTTGACAGCATTTTTCAAGCTGCCTATAATGCGCAGCTTACCGGGTCGTTAGCTCAGTCGGTAGAGCAGCGGACTTTTAATCCGTTGGTCGAAGGTTCGAATCCTTCACGACCCACCAAGATTCCAAACCCAAGCAGAAATGCTTGGGTTTGTTGCGTTTGGCTTGCAGGAAACGCCGTGTTTCGGGAATATGCCGGAAATTGGCCGCTCAATTTACCGAAACAAACAAAATGCCGTCTGAAAAATCCACCGTTTATCGGAAAACGGATTTTTCAGAACGTCTTGCTCTCTTTTAAAAACCGCCAAAACGGCGTAAAATCGGGAAAATTTTCATTTTTCAACAGGCAGC
>JAUNKU010000198.1 GCA_030532645.1 Neisseria sp.
TAACGGCGTGGAAGCCGTAGATAAGTCGTTGGTTTGCCATGTTTTGCTTTGTTGTAAAGGTTTCAGACGGCATTATACAGGGTTTATACGAAGGCCGTCTGAAAAGCAGGGTGGTGCGGTTTGCTATACAATCACACAATATTTTTTCAGACGGCCTTTTCATCATGCAGATTTACTTAGTCGGCGGAGCCGTGCGCGATGCTTTGTTAAACCTGCCCGTTACCGACCGCGATTGGGTGGTGGTGGGGGCGGACGCAGCCGATATGTTGGCGGCAGGCTTTCAGCCGGTAGGCAAAGATTTTCCGGTGTTTCTCCATCCTGAAAGCCATGAAGAATATGCGCTGGCGCGTACCGAACGCAAAACCGCCAAAGGTTATGCCGGCTTTGCATTTTACGCTGCCAAAGACGTAACGCTGGAGCAGGATTTGCTCCGCCGCGACTTAACCATTAACGCCATGGCGCAGGATTCGGACGGCCTCGTTATCGATCCTTTCGGCGGGCGGCGGGATTTGCAGCATAAAATCCTGCGCCACGTTTCCCCCGCTTTTGCCGAAGACCCCGTGCGGATTTTGCGCACTGCCCGTTTTGCCGCCCGCTACGGGTTTGACGTTGCGCCGGAAACGATGGAACTGATGAAACGGATGGTGGAAAACGGCGAAGCGGACGCACTGGTGGCCGAGCGGGTATGGCAGGAATTGGCGAAAGGGCTGATGGAAAAGCAGCCGCGCCGTATGTTTGAAATTTTGCGCGAATGCGGCGCGTTGGAAATATTGCTGCCCGAAGTCGACGCGCTTTTCGGCGTGCCGCAGCGTGCGGATTACCATCCGGAAGTAGACAGCGGCATCCACACCATGATGGTGCTGCAATGTGCCGCCGATATGGATTTGAGCCTGCCCGAACGTTATGCCGCGCTGCTGCACGATTTGGGCAAAGCGCGAACGCCCGCCGACATTCTGCCCAAACACCACGGGCACGACCTTGCCGGTGTCGAACCTGTGCGCGCCGTCAACGCGCGCTGGAAAGTGCCCAAACATTGCGCCGAGCTTGCCGAACTGGTTTGCCGCTGGCACATCATGTTGCACAGCGTCGGCGAATTCAGGCCGGCTACCGTGTTAAATACTTTGAAAAAAGTAGACGCGCTGCGCCGCCCCGAACGTTTTCAGACGGCCTTGAACGTATGCGTGGCCGATACCAGAGGCCGTCTGAACCGCGAAAACTCGCCGTATCCGCAACGCGAACATTGGTTGGATTTGCTGGCGGCGGCAAACGATATCGACACCGCCGCCATTGCCGCCGCCCATGCCGGAACGCCGCAGAAAATCGCCGAGGCGATCGACAAAGCGCGTTTGGAAAAAATCAGGCCGGTTCAAGAGGCCTACAAAGCACGGGTGCAAAGTGGGCATCGGTAAACCGGCAAAGTTTCAAGCTGAGTGTTTTTCAAACGTTTGAGGCCGTCTGAAAACCTTATTTGTCCATGCTCACGCCGAAGTGCAGGTAGCTGCGTTCGGTAGCCATGCGCCCGCGCGGGGTGC
>JAUNKU010000023.1 GCA_030532645.1 Neisseria sp.
GCTTTGGCGGTATAATCCGCTTTTTCTTGATTTTCAGACGGCCTCACTATGCACGATGCTTTTGCCCATTTGGAAGATTTGTCTTCCGAAACCACTTTGAACTTCGCCCGCGAAGCGCACGCCGAAACTTTGGCGCGTTTTGCCGGTACGCCCGAATTTTCCGCGCTGAAAACCGATATCGAAGCGCAGCTGCAAGACGAGCGGCAGATTCCGTTTTGTCAGGAACACCGCGCGAAAATGTATCATTTCCATCAAAACGCCGAGTTTCCCAAAGGTGTATACCGCGTTTGCTCGGCGGCTTCCTACCGCGCCGGTCTGCCCGATTGGCAGATTCTGTTTTCCGTGGCCGATTTTGACGATATTTTGGGCGATGATGTGTATTTGGATGGCGTGTCGCACTATGTCGAGCAGCCGAACCGCACCTTGCTGAGCCTGAGCGTGGCAGGCGGCGATGCGGCCTATACGCTGGAAATCGACTTGGCGGCCGGCGAAATTGTGGAGGGCGGCTTCCATTTTCCGGCCGGTAAAAACCACATCGCTTGGCGTGATGAAAACAGCGTGTGGGTCTGCCCGGCTTGGGACGAACGCCAGCTGACCGAATCGGGTTATCCGCGCGAAGTGTGGCTGCTCGAACGCGGTCAAGCGTTTTCAGACGGCCTGCCGGTGTTCCGTTTGGACGACGGCGGAATGATGGTAAACGCTTGGCGTTATTTGGACGGGCAGGGCGCGCCGGTGGATTTGATTGAAGCGGCCGAAGGTTTTTTCACCAAAACTTATCTGCAAGTGTTTTCAGACGGCCGGACCGCGCCGCTCAATCTGCCGCGCGATTGCGATATTGTCGGCTATCTGGCCGGACAGCTGCTCGTGCAGCTGCGCGACGGCTGGCAGCGGGCGAACCAAAGTTATCCGGCCGGTTCTCTGGTGGCAGTGAAGCTGAACAAGGGCGAACTCGGCGCGGCGCATTTATTGTTTGAACCGAGCGAAACGCAGGCGCTGGAAAGCGTGGAAACCACCAAGCGTTTTGTCGTTGCGGGCATTTTGGATAAAGTGAAAGGCCGTCTGAAAGCGTGGAAATGGCAGGGCGGCGAATGGCAGGAGCAGACCGTACCGGCCTTGCCTGACGGCGCTTTGGAGCTGACCGACCAGCCTTGGGGCGGCGATGTGCTGTATCTGGCCAGCAGCGATTTCACCACGCCGCTGACACTGTTTGCACTGGATTTGAATGTAAACGAACTGAGCGTGCTGCGCCGCCAGCCCAAACAGTTTGACGCACAAGGCATTGAAGTCGAACAGTTTTGGGCAGACAGCAGCGACGGCGTGCGCGTACCGTATTTTTATGTCGGCAAACAACGTTCGCCCGATACGCCGGTGCTGGTGTATGTGTACGGCGGTTTCGGCGTACCCGAGCTGCCGCATTATCTCGGCAGCATCGGCCGCCATTGGCTGGCGCAGGGCGGCGCATTTGTGCTGGCAAACGTGCGCGGCGGCGGCGAGTTCAAATACTGGCACCGTGCCGCACAAGGCAAACGCAAACACAAAAGCACGGACGATTTGCTCGCCGTTGTCCGCGATTTGCACGCACGCGGCCTTGGTTCGCCCGAACGCACCGCGCTGCAAGGCGGCAGCAACGGCGGTTTGGTGGTTGCCTCCGCTTTTGTGCGCGAACCGCAAAACCTCGGCGCGATGGTGTGCGAAGTGCCGCTGACCGATATGCTGCGCTATGCCGAGCTTTCCGCCGGTGCCAGCTGGACGGACGAATACGGCGATCCGTCCGATCCGGAAATGCGCGAATACCTCGCCGCTTTCTCTCCTTACCACCAACTTCCCGAGCACGGCGCAGCTGGATGGCCGTCTGAAAACCAAGCGCAAACCGAGTTGCCACGAAGTGAACACCGCTATCCGCCTGCGCTGATTACCACCAGCCTCAGCGACGACCGCGTCCACCCCGCCCACGCCTTGAAGTTCTACGCCAAACTGCGCGGAACTTCACTGCAAAGCTGGCTGTACGCCCCCGAAAACGGCGGCCACACCGGCAACGGCACGCAGGCCGAAACCGCCGCCGAACTGGCCTGCGTATTGCGTTTTCTGTGGGAAACCGTAGGCAGATAAACGCAAGGCCGTCTGAAACTGTGCTTACGCTCCGTTTTAGCTACGCAGAAACTACGCTTGCGCTCCGTTTTCAGACGGCACGAACCCGAAAAAAAGGAAACCGCCCGAAATGACCGCCTACACCTACGAACACAAATACCGCCTTGCCCGCGAGTTTGCCAAACGCTGGAAAAACGAAACGCGCGAGCGTGCGGAAAAAGATACGTTCTGGAACGAATTTTTCGCCATTTTCAAGCTCGACCGCTACCGTACGGCCAGTATGGAATACCGCGTCAAACACCGCAGCGGCAGCAGCAAGTTTGCCGATGTATTTTGGACAGGGCGGCTGTTGTGCGAACATAAAAGCGCGCAGCGCGATTTGGATGGTGCATTCGAGCAGGCGATGGCTTATGTGGAAGAAATCCGCCGCCACAATCCGGCCGACGTGCCGCGTTATGTGATGGTGAGCGACTTTGCCCGTATCCGCCTGTACGATTTGCACGACGCGGATTTGCGGCCTTTGGCGTTTGAACTGGCCGAGCTGCCCGAGCAGATTAAAAACGGCAATTTCGACTTTATGGACGGCATCAACCACGAGCTGAAAGCCGCCGAAGAGCAGGCCAATATCGAAGCCGCAGCCGCCGTCGGCAGCCTGTATGCCGCATTCAAACAAGACGGCAATTATCCGGAACACGATTTAAAACAATTCATTATCCGCCTGTTGTTCTGCTTTTTTGCCGACGACACGCTGATTTTCAACAAAGACCAGTTTGAAGACTACCTCGCCCGTTACAGCCGGGAAGACGGTGAAGATTTGGGCGGTACGCTCAACCGCATTTTCAGCGTATTGAACACGCCGTCTGAAAAACGGCCGCACGGTATGAACGCCCAGTTACAGGCCTTTCCTTATGTAAACGGCAAGCTGTTTGAAGAAAACCTGTGCGAATTTTATTTTGATGCCGCCTTGCGCGAGCAGCTTTTCGAGTGTGCGCGGCGCGATTGGGCGAAAATCAGCCCCGAAATTTTCGGCAGCCTGTTCCAAAGCGCAATGGACAATGTCGAACGCCGCGAACTGGGCGCGCATTACACCGAAGAAACCAATATCCTGAAAGTGATAGACAGCCTGTTTATGGACGGCTTGCGCGCCGAGTTTGCCGATTGCCGCAGCATCAAAAGCAAAGCCAAACGCGAAGCCGTGCTGGCCGCCTTCCACGAAAAAACAGGCCGTCTGAAAATGCTTGATCCCGCCTGCGGCTGCGGCAACTTCCTTGTGGTTGCCTACCGCGAGCTGCGCCGTTTGGAAGACGACATCATCGGCGAGCTGTTTGCCGAAAACCAGCTTTTAGACATTTCCACAATGCAGCGCGTGCATATCGGCCAGTTCCACGGCATCGAAATCGACGAATATCCCGCGCAGATTGCCAAAGTGGCAATGTGGCTGACCGACCATCAATGCAACCTGCGGACGGCCGAACGTTTCGGCGAAACCCGTCCGAGCATTCCGCTGACCGACAGCGCTGATATTATCAATGCCAACTCCCTGCAAACCGAATGGCCGGAGGCCGATTATATTTTCGGCAATCCGCCGTTTATCGGCTCGACTTATCAAAGCAAAGAGCAGAAAGCCGATACGCAAAGCATTTGCGGCAGTTTCAAAGGCTACGGCCTGCTGGATTATGTGTGCAACTGGTATGTTAAAGCCGCACGGATAATGCAGCAAAAGCCTGAAATTCAGACGGCCTTTGTGTCCACCAATTCCATTTGCCAAGGCCAGCAGGTTGAAATTCTGTGGGGCAATCTGCTGAAAGAGGGCGTGCAGATTGATTTTGCCCACCGCACTTTCCAATGGACATCGGCAGCGGCCGGAAAAGCGGCCGTGCATTGCATTATTGTCGGCTTTTCGATTAACCCCGAAATGCTGGAAACTACGGAAAGCAAGGGCTTGAACGAGCGGAGCGAAGTTCAAGCCCGCAGCACCACATTCCACGCGCCCACGCCGCAGCACCACATTCCACGCGTCCTAAGCACTTGTTTTTCTATCCCGACATCAACGGTACGCCGGAAAAACAGCTTTGCGAGAACATCAATCCGTATTTGATGGATGCACCTGATGTTATTGTCAGTAAAAGTACGAAGCAGATTTGTGATGAGTTGTTGTTGCAGCGCGGCAATCAACCTACGGACGGGGGAAATCTCTTATTGGATACGCTAGAAAAGAATAGTTTGATTTCTTCCGAGCCGCTTGCTGAAAAATACATTCGCCCGTTTTCTATGGGAAATGAGTTTATCAATAATATTGAAAGATGGTGTTTGTGGTTTGAAGGCATATCAGATGTTCGTAGAAACTATGATTTGCAGCAAATGCCACAGGTTGTGAAGCGTATTCAAAATGTACAAGTGATGCGGTTGGCAAGTAAAAAGGCTGCTACACAGAAAAAAGCCGCAATTCCTTATTTATTTGATGAAATTCGGCAGCCTAATAGAGGGAAATATTTGGCTGTTCCAAAGGTATCGTCCGAAACGAGACTGTTTATTCCTATTGGCTATTTGGATAGTTCCATAATTGCAGGCGATAAATTATTTATGTTGCCGAACGCCGAGCTATACCATTTCGGTATTTTATGCAGCACAATGCACAATGCCTTTATGCGTGTGGTTTCGGGGCGTTTAGAAAGTCGTTACAGCTACTCCAACACAGTTGTGTACAACAATTTCCCGTTCCCGTTTACCCGCGCCGAACGGGAAGCCGCCGCGCCTGCGGTGCAAAAACACATTGCCGCCATCGAACAAGCCGCACAGCAGATTTTAGATGCACGTGAGTATTACGCCGCCGAAGCACGCGCGGAGGGTTTGCCCGAGCCGAGTTTGGCGGATTTGTACCGCGCGGATGCAGGTTTTGCCAAGCTCGATCAGGCGCACGCTGCTTTGGATAAGGCCGTTGATGCGGCCTACGGCTATCGCGGCAAAAACGGCGAAGCAGGTCGTGTGGCGTTCCTGTTTAGCCGTTACCGCGAATTGTGCAATGCTGTCTGAAAACGGGCAGTGTTTTGTTTTCAAAGATAAAAACCTGCTTGTCGCTGAAAAACGGCCTGTGCTAATATGCCGTTTCGTTTCAGGCTGCAAGGCCGTCTGAAAACAGGCGTTTAAAAAATTAGATGGAAAACTCTAAACGAATTCGGTACAATGCACGCCGTATTTGTACTTTCCCGATTCCAACCCCCGCCGTTAAAGGCATTTTCAAGGACTGAAAATTATGTCAAACATTGAAGAACAAGTGAAAAAAATCGTTGCCGAGCAACTGGGCGTGAACGAAGCCGACATCAAAAACGAATCTTCTTTCCAAGATGATCTGGGTGCCGACTCTTTGGACACCGTTGAATTGGTAATGGCTTTGGAAGAAGCTTTCGGTTGCGAAATCCCTGACGAAGAAGCGGAAAAAATCACAACCGTACAATTGGCGATTGACTACATCAACGCACACAACGGCTAATCTGCCCGAATATTCTGGCCTCTGCGCGCGGGCTTGCCTGCACTCAGGGGCTGTTTTGCTTTATACTGCGCTCCGTGCGGCCGAGCCGCCGTGTGCGAAAGCGCAAAAGAATTCCTGCTGCTGAAATTGTTCCGATACCGCAAGAGCGCGGACGGTTTTCAGACGGCCTCAACCTCCGGCGCGTTGCCGTATAAGTGAGATGATTATGAGTCAGAGAAGAGTGGTGATTACCGGTTTGGGTCAAGTGTCGCCGGTGGGCAACGATGTTGCCGGCGCTTGGGCGAACCTGCTTGCAGGCAAAAGCGGCATCAATACCATCAGCCGCTTTGATGCTTCGGATTTGGCCAGCCAAATCGCAGGCGAAGTGAAAGATTTTGACATCGGCCAATACATCAGCCCGAAAGAGGCGCGCCGTATGGATGCCTTTATCCATTACGGTATTGCCGCTGCTTTGCAGGCGGTGGAAGATGCCGGTTTGGACGATATTGCCGGTTTGGATAAAGACCGCGTGGGCGTGAACATCGGTTCGGGCATCGGCGGTTTGCCGAGCATTGAGGCAACAGCGAAAACTGTTTTTGAAAGCGGTCCGCGCAAAATCAATCCGTTTTTCATTCCCGGCTCGCTGATTAACCTGATTTCCGGCCACGTTACCATTCTCAAAGGCTACCGCGGCCCGAGCTACGGTATGGTTTCGGCCTGTACCACCGGCGCGCATTCCATCGGCGATTCCGCCCGTCTGATTCAGTACGGCGATGCGGATATTATGATTGCCGGCGGCGCAGAAGGCGCGGTATGTACGCTCGGTATGGGCGGTTTTGCCGCAATGAAAGCGCTTTCAACGCGCAATGATGATCCGGCAACCGCTTCCCGTCCTTGGGACAAAGGCCGCGACGGTTTCGTGATGGGCGAGGGCGCAGGCATTTTGGTGTTGGAAGAGCTGGAACACGCGAAAAAACGCGGTGCGAAAATTTATGCGGAATTGGTCGGCTTCGGTATGAGTTCCGATGCGCACCATATCACCGCGCCGAACACCGAAGGTCCTGCGCTGGCGGTTACCCGCGCTTTGAAAGATGCCGGTTTGAATGCCGACCAAGTCAATTATGTCAACGCGCACGGTACATCAACGCCGCTGGGCGATGCCAATGAAACCAATGCGCTGAAACTGGCTTTGGGCGAACACGCTTATAAAACCGTAGTCAGCTCTACCAAGTCGATGACCGGCCACCTGCTCGGCGCAGCCGGCGGCGTGGAAGCCGTGTACAGCGTGTTGGCCGTGCATCATCAGCAAGTACCGCCAACCATCAATATTTTCGAGCAAGACATCGAAGGCGGCTGCGATTTGGATTATTGCGCCAACGAAGCGCGCGATGTGAAAATCGGCGTAGCGATTTCCAATTCCTTCGGCTTCGGCGGCACCAACGGCACGCTGGTGTTTAAAAAGTTTGAAGGCTGAATGAAATGAACGGCAAGGCCGTCTGAAAAAGTGCTGCAACGCAGGCAAACGGCGTAAAGCGGCGTTTTCAGACGGCCTTATCGCGCATTTTGCCTGCCGGAATGCGGCAAACACTACAACAGCGGCGCAAAAAACATTAAAATCGCCGTTTGGATTCCAAGGAAACGCGCGGCAGGCCGCCGCAGCGTGCAGAAGAAAGGCAAACCAATGAACATTACCATCATCGGCGCAGGCGCGTGGGGTACGGCGCTGGGCATTCATTTCGCCCGACACGGCAACCGCGTGAAAATGTGGTCGCGCAATGCGGAGCAGATGGCCGCTGTGCAGGCGGAGCGTGAAAACAAACGTTATCTGGCCGGTTTCACTCTGCCGGAGAATCTGAGCGCGCACACAGATTTGGCCGAAGCATTGGATGGCAGCGAGCTGGTGTTGGTGGTTACTTCCGTAGCCGGTTTGCGCAGCAGCGTAGAGCAGGTGAAAGCCTTGGGCTTCGGCCATCTGCCGGTGCTGACCGCCTGCAAAGGTTTCGAGCTGGACAGCGGTTTGCTGACTTTCCAAGTGGTGAAAGAAGTATTGCCGGACAACGACAAAATCGGCGTTTTGTCCGGCCCGAGCTTCGCGCAGGAATTGGCGAAACAGCTGCCTTGCGCGGTGGTGTTGGCATCTGAAAACGAAGCGTGGATTACCGAATTGGTGCAAGCCTTGAATACGCCGGTGTTGCGTTTGTATGCCAACAGCGATGTGGTCGGTGTAGCAGTCGGCGGTGCAGTGAAAAACGTAATGGCGATTGCTACCGGCCTTTCGGACGGCTTGGAATACGGCCTGAATGCCCGCGCCGCTTTGGTGACGAGAGGTCTGGCGGAAATGACCCGCTTGGCCGTAGCAATGGGCGCTCAGCCGACCACAATGATGGGTTTGGCCGGTATGGGCGACTTGATTCTGACCTGCACCGGTGCATTGTCGCGCAACCGGAAAGTCGGCTTGGGCTTGGCTTCCGGCAAACCGCTGCACGAAGTTTTGACCGAAATCGGCCACGTTGCCGAAGGTGTGCCGACCATCGACGAAGTGTACGAAGCCGCCTGCCGCTATCAAATCGATATGCCGGTAACGCAGGTTTTATACCAGCTGGTACGCAACGAATTGAGTGCGCACGATGTGGCCGAGCGCCTGATGTTGCGCGAAGCCAAAGCCGAATAACGCTGAGGCCGTCTGAAAAAGCGGCCTTTATCGGAACAATATGGAAACATTGGAAAAACTGGAAACCGCCGTCAATCAGCTGGCGCAGAATTATCAAACCCTGCTGGCCGACCACCGCGTTTTGCTGGAAGAAAACAGCCGTTTGCAAGCCGAGCAGCAGCGCAAAGACGCGCAGCATCAGGCCGCGGTGGACGAATTGAGCGAAGCGCTGCTGGTGCAGGTCGGCAAGCTGAAAGAAGATCTGCAAGATAAAATCACCGCGCTGACGGCAGAAAACGAGCATTACCGCAAAGCCTTGGCCGCAGTAACGGCGGAAATGGCCGAGTGGAAAGCAGCAGCGGCCGGCAAACCGCAAGAGGGTGGAAATGAATAAAGAAACCGTACAAATCGATATTCTGAACCGCCGTATGGCCGTGGCCGTTCCGCAAGCAGAAAAAGCCGCTTTCGAGCAGGCGCTGGATTTATTGCAGCAGAAAGTCGAAATCGTGCAAAGCAGCGGAAAGAATTTAGATGCCGATAAGGTTTTGATTTTGGCTGCATTAAATGCCGTACACGGCTTGCTCGGCGGCTCAATGCCGTCTGAAAATGCGGCGGAACATTTGGCAGACGAAGCATTTGCCAGTAAAATAGCGAAGTTGCTCGAAATCTGCGAAAACGCATTGGCGCAGGCGGGCAGTTAAGTTTTTTCCCTGCGGTGTTTGTGAAGGCATACATTCCTTTGAACCAATAAGTTCGCTTCAGGTTGCCGGGAGATGCAGTGGGCGCGAGCGTTCTTTTTTGAATGCACCCGAAACTGTCCGAGGCGACCGCCTTGTTTGACAAGGTTCAAGCGGATTGAGCCGTAACGGCACCAGTGGGGAAATCCCGAACATCAGGCTCTGCACCGGCAGAGCCTGAATGCCGTCTGAAAACGCAGCTTGTGAATCAATACAAGCAGGTAAGCGTGATTGGGCGAAGTAAAAAACAACACAAATCCGCCCTCTTCAAAATAAATTGCCGTGCAAACGGTTTCTCCATTGACAGCAAGTCAATATCTCTCTAAAATCCATAGCTTTCTATATATTTATTTGGATTACTCCTTATGAAAACCTTTTCAGCTAAACCGCACGAGGTTAAGCGCGAGTGGTTCGTAATCGATGCCGAAGACAAAGTCTTGGGTCGTGTTGCAGCCGAAGTCGCCAGCCGTCTGCGTGGTAAACACAAACCGGAATACACTCCTCACGTCGATACCGGCGATTACATCATCGTTATCAATGCCGACAAACTGCGTGTAACCGGTGCCAAATTCGAAGACAAAAAATACTACCGTCACTCTGGTTTCCCTGGTGGTATCTATGAGCGTACCTTCCGCGAAATGCAAGAGCAGTTCCCGGGCCGTGCTTTGGAAAAAGCCGTAAAAGGTATGTTGCCGAAAGGTCCTTTGGGCTACGCAATGATCAAAAAACTGAAAGTGTATGCCGGTGCCGAGCACCAACACGCTGCACAACAGCCCAAAGTTTTGGAACTGAAATAATAAGGACACGGACAAATGAACGGTAAATACTACTACGGCACAGGCCGCCGCAAAAGTTCAGTGGCTCGTGTATTCCTGCAAAAAGGCAGCGGTCAAATCATCGTAAACGGCCGTCCTGTTGACGAATTCTTCGCACGCGAAACCAGCCGTATGGTGGTTCGCCAACCTCTGGTTCTGACTGAAAATGCCGAATCTTTCGACATCAAAGTAAACGTAACCGGCGGCGGTGAAACCGGCCAATCAGGCGCTATCCGCCACGGTATCACCCGCGCTTTGATCGATTTCGATGCAGCTTTGAAACCTGCTCTGTCACAAGCCGGCTTCGTTACCCGCGATGCGCGTGAAGTTGAACGTAAAAAGCCTGGTCTGCGCAAAGCACGCCGTGCAAAACAATTCTCGAAACGTTAATCTGTTTCGTATCGAAAACCCTGCTTTTGCAGGGTTTTTCTTTTTTGGATTGCCGGAATACGGAGCTGCTTGCAGTAAAACGGATTTGATATTTTGCCGTTATTGGGCGGGGTGATGACGGTAAGGCTGTTTTCAGACGGTCTTCTTAACGTTTTTTTGGACAATTTAAGGAAACGGTGCGGAAACAGGCGCTCGGATTGTGTTAGGCTTCGTTTCTGATTTTGTTTTGATATTAAGGAGAAGGTAATGGGTTGGTTGAGCACGATTATTGTCGGTTTCGTTATCGGCGTATTGGCAAAATTCCTGCACCCGGGTAAAGAAAACCTCGGTTTCATTATGACAACGCTGCTGGGTATCGGCGGCTCGGTTTTGGCCGGTTTTGTCGGTCAGAAAATGGGCTGGTATCAAGTGGGCGAGGCAGCCGGTTGGATTGCTTCCACCATTTTTGCAGTGATTATTTTGGCGGTTTATACCCGAATGGTTAAGAAATAAGCTTGCCTGTGGCAATCAAAACGGTGTTGGTATAACGCCGTTTTTTATTGCCTGTTCCAAATCCATCGTTGCCGAAGGTGTGAAAAGAAAAACAAAATGTGGCGGAAATATGCTTTTCAAGCGTTGAAATATGCGCTGATTTTGATATTGGTGATGTTTGCCGTTGATTGGTGGCGCAAACCGGAAGCGCCTGCTGCTTTTGCCCGAACGGAGCAGATGCTGCAAAACGGCGGCAGATTTGTTGCGGAAGAATGGAGCCGTGACCGCGTCGGCGTTGTTTATTTTTGGGCGACGTGGTGCGGTATCTGCCGTTATACATCGCCGGATATTGTGCGTTTGCAGCAAAGCGGCATTCCGGTTGTTGGCGTGGCGTTGCAATCGGGGAATGATGAAGAAGTTGCCGGTTATATGAGGCAGCAGGGTTTGGATTTCGACAATATTAATGATCAAAACGGTGTTTTGTCGCGCGATTGGCAGGTGGCGGTTACGCCGACCGTTGTGCTGCTGAAAAACGGCAAAATGGTGCACCATACAACAGGCATCAGCAGCTATTGGGGTTTGCGCGCACGGATTGCTTGGGCGGATTGGCGTTATTGAACGGATTGGGCATCATAAAAGGCCGTCTGAAAAAAAACGGTTGTTTTTCAGACGGCCTTGATGTTTCCGGTTTTATGCCAATGGAGCCAATAATTTGGCAAATGCTTCTTCAAACTGCTTCAAGCCGTCGTCTTGCAGGCGGGCGGCGAGGGCTTCGAGGTCGATACCGAGTGCGCCGATGTCGTCCAGAACGGCTAATGCTGCTTCGGTACCGTGTTCCAGCGTATCGGCAGCCGTGCCGTGGTCGATAAAGGCTTTCAAGGTTGCATCAGGAACGGTATTGACGGTGTGCGGGCCGATCAGGCTGTTCACATACAGCGTGTCGGGATAGGCCGGATTTTTCACGCCGGTCGAAGCCCACAGCAGTTGCGGACGGTTTGCACCTTTGCTTTCCAGTTGGGCAAAACCGGCGCGGTTGAAGAAATTCTGCCAATCCTGATAGGCGGTTTTGGCCAAAGCAATGGCGGTTTTGCCTTGCAGATGTTCGGGCAGGGTGGCGTCCAGTGCGTTGTCGGTACGCGAAACGAAGAAGCTGGCGACCACTTGAATGCTGCTTACATCTTGACCGGCTTGCAGGCGTTTTTCAATGCCGCGTTGGTAGGCAGCGTAGGCATTCAGCGTTTGTTCGCGCGAGAACAGCAGGGTCAGATTGATGCTGAGGCCGTCTGAAACCAGCGTTTCCAGTGCTTCGATGCCGGCATCGGTGGCCGGTACTTTGATCATCACGTTCGGACGGTTGATTGCGGCATACAAGCGGTGCGCTTCGGCAACCGTGCCGGCGGCATTGTTCGCCAAATCGGGGGCAACTTCCAAGCTGACAAAGCCGGTTTTGCCGCCGCCGGATTGAAATTCGTTCAGGCAGACATCGCAAGCGGCCTGTACATCGGCGATGGCCAGCGTTTCGTAAATAGTTTTGGCATCTTTGCCTTCCGCTTTCAGGGCGGCAATTTCGCCGGTGTAGAGCGGGTCGGAAGCGAAGGCTTTTTGGAAAATGGCCGGATTCGAGGTTACGCCGCACACGCCTTGCTGCAACATCGCAGCCAGCTCGCCGCTTTGCACCAGCGAGCGCGATAAGTTGTCGAGCCAAATTTGTTGGCCTAATGCTTTAACCTTAGCTAAAATAGTCATCTTTTTTATCCTTTTATGAATGGCGGCTTGCCGCCGGGCGTAAATCTGCCGAGGCAGGGAAAAGGGAATGCTAACCCGAAACCGCCGCTTTGGATAGCCCCAAGGAGGGCGAATTATGGAACACGAATATCTCAGCTGGGCGCGCGAAGTGCTGCATACCGAAGCGGCCGGTCTGCGCGAAATCGCTGACGGTTTGGACGGCAGCTTGGTGCGTGCCGCCGATGTATTGCTGGCCTGTACCGGGCGCGTGGTGATTATGGGAATGGGCAAATCGGGGCATATCGGCCGCAAAATGGCTGCAACAATGGCTTCTACCGGCACGCCGGCATTTTTTGTCCACCCCGGCGAAGCGGCGCACGGCGATTTGGGAATGATTGTGGACGGCGATGTGGTGCTGGCCATTTCCAATTCCGGCGAGAGCGACGAAATTTCCGCCATTATTCCGGCCTTGAAGCGTAAAAACATCACGCTGATTGCCATTACGGCCAAACCGCACTCCACAATGGCGCGGCACGCCGATATCCACATTACCGCCGCCGTTTCCCAAGAAGCTTGCCCGCTCGGCCTGGCCCCGACCAGCAGCACCACCGCCGTAATGGCCTTGGGCGACGCGCTGGCCGTGGTTTTATTGAAAGCACGCGAGTTTACCCGCGAAGATTTTGCATTGAGCCATCCGGCCGGCAGCTTGGGCAAACGCCTGCTGCTGCGCGTGGCCGACATTATGCACAGCGGCGAAGCATTGCCGGCAGTGGCAAGCGGTACGCCTTTGAAAGACGCGATTGTGCGAATGAGCGAAAAAGGCTTGGGAATGCTGGCGGTGGCCGATGCCGAAGGCCGTCTGAAAGGCGTGCTGACCGACGGCGATTTGCGCCGCCTGTTCCAAGAGCGCGAACATTTTTCCGGCCTGACGGTCGATCATATTATGCACGCCGATCCCAAAACCATCGCGGCCGACAAGCTGGCCACCGAAGCCTTGAAAATGATGCAGCAGCATCAGATTAACGGGCTTTTGGTGTGCGGTGAAGACAATGTGTTAATCGGCGCGCTGAATATGCACGATTTATTGCAGGCGCGGATTGTTTAGTATTTGCAGACAGTTGCACGTTTTTTACGCCGCCGAAACGGTTTTTAACCGGCTGCGCGTTAAGCTGCGCGTTTTCAGACGGCCTCACGGCCGCGCCGCCGCGTGATAAAATCCGGGGCCGTCTGAAAAAGAACCGAACGCAAAACAAATAATGAAACGGGCAAACCGCCCGAACAGGAATCCGAAATGGAATTTTCCCCAGACATTCTGGCGCGTGCCGCCAAAATCAAACTGCTGATTATGGACGTGGACGGCGTATTGAGCGACGGCCATATCTATATCCGCGACAACGGCGAAGAAATCAAATCTTTCCATACGCTTGACGGGCACGGCATCAAAATGCTGCAAAACAGCGGCGTACAAACCGCGATTATCACCGGGCGCGACGCGCCTTCCGTCGGCGTACGCGTGAAGCAGCTCGGCATCAACCATTATTTCAAAGGCATTCACGACAAACGTGCGGCTTATGCGGAATTGCGCGAAGCGGCCGGCGTAAGCGAAGAAGAATGCGCTTTTATCGGCGACGACGTAGTGGATTTGCCGGTAATGGTACGCTGCGGCCTGCCGGTGGCCGTGCCTGAGGCACATTGGTTTACTTTGCAGCACGCGGCTTATGTTACGCAGCGCAGCGCAGGCAAAGGCGCGGTGCGCGAGTTGTGCGATCTGATTATGCAGGCGCGCGGCACTTTGCAGACGGCCTTGGACGAGTACATCAAATGAGCTTGAAATGGCGTTACGGCTGGCTGTTCCCCTTGGTTTTGGCCGCTTTGCTCGGCGGTTTGAGCGCGTGGTTGGAACGGGTCAGCGAAGTGCAGATTGAAGAAACCGAATTGAACCCGAACGAGCCGCAGTATGCGATGCGCGGCATTTCCGGCAAACGTTTCGGCGCAGATGGCAAAACGGCCGAGCATTTGACCGCCGAAAAAGCGTGGCAGCTGCCGAAAAGCGACGAAGTGGTATTGGAAACGCCGCAGCTGACGCAATTTTCAGACGGCCTGCCGAGTTACCGCGTCAGTGGCGGCCAAGCGCGCTACGATACCGAAACGCGCGAAGTCGTGTTTGAAGAAAATGTGGTGCTGAACCGCTATCCGCGCGGCAACAGCCCCGAAGGCATTGTCGAAACCGAAAAAATTACCGTAGATACCCGCAATGAAACCGCCCGCTCCGATGCGCCCGTTACCTTCCGCTACGGCGCATCGAAAGGCTCGGCCGAAGGGTTTACCTACGACCACAAACAAGGTCTGCTGAAACTGCCGGCCAAAGTGAAAGCGATGATTTATGCAAACGAATAAAAAACTGATGAAATATGCGTTGCTGGCAGCGGCTTTGGTTTCCGCACCGGCTTTCGCCCTGCAAAGCGACAGCAAACAGCCGATTGCCATTTCGGCCGACTACGGCGAGCTTGACCAGAAAAACCAAACCACAATGTTGAGCGGTAATGTGGAAGTGAAGCAGGGCTCGATTTACCTGCGCGCAGAAAAACTGAATTTGTCGCAAGACGGCTCGGGCCGCCAGTTTTTCAAGGCTTCCGGCAAACCCGTGCGCTTTTCGCAAACCTTGGACGGCAATAAAGGCACGGTAAACGGCGAAGCCGCGCAAGTGGAATATTCGTCTGCCACCAATGTGGTGAAATTGATGGGCAATGCCAAAGTAACGCGCGGCGGCGACAAAGCCGAAGGCGCGGTGATTACATATAACACGCGCACCGAAGTGTACACCGTCAGCGGCAGCAAACCGGCAGGCGGCAGCAAAGGCAAGCGCGTCAGCATCATTATCCAGCCGAACCAATAACGGAAAGGCCGTCTGAAAACCACGCAGCCCCCCGTTTTCAGACGGCCAGTTCACTCAAAGACACACTATGACCCAAACTTCCAGCCATCTGATTGTCCGCAATCTCAAAAAATCCTTTAAAAAACGCCAAGTGGTCAAAGATTTCTCGCTTGATGTCAAAAGCGGCGAAGTAGTCGGCCTGCTCGGCCCCAACGGCGCGGGCAAAACCACCAGCTTCTATATGATTACCGGCCTGATTGCCGCCGATGACGGCAGTATCGAGCTGGACGGCAAAGAGCTGCGCCATATGCCGATACACGAGCGCGCGCGCCTCGGTTTGGGCTATCTGCCGCAGGAAGCCTCGATTTTCCGCAAAATGACGGTAGAGCAGAATATCCGCGCCATTTTGGAAATCAGCCTGCGCGACAAACACGCTATCGACAGCGAGCTGGACAAACTTTTGGACGAGCTGAACATCGGCCGCCTGCGCCACAGCCCCGCGCCTGCTTTGTCGGGCGGTGAGCGCCGCCGCGTAGAAATCGCCCGTGTGCTGGCGATGCAGCCGCGTTTTATTCTGCTGGACGAACCGTTTGCCGGCGTCGATCCGATTGCCGTTATCGATATTCAGAAAATCATTGAATTTCTCAAACAGCGCGGTATCGGCGTTTTGATTACCGACCACAACGTGCGCGAAACCCTGCGGATTTGCGACCGAGGTTTCATCATCAGCGATGGTACGGTGCTGGCTACCGGTACGCCGGAAGAATTGGTACAAAACGAACAGGTTCGCGCAGTATATCTCGGCGAAAACTTTGATTATTGAACGGTATTTCCCGCTTTGATTGTCGGCAGGCCGTCTGAAAAAGCAGCACAGCGTGGGCAGAAACCTTGCCGATGCTGCATTTTCAGACGGCCTTCGGGCAGAACGGCAAACGGCATTGCTGCTTGAAAAGGCAGGCAATGCCGTTTGCTTTACCGGAAGCACGGGCAGACAAGCAATCAAGCAGATTGGCGCCGACACAAAAAATCCGCTTGCCCGAGCGCAGCCTTTTCGGTTACGCTTCCATACGCGTTGCGGCACCAACCAAACGCCGCAGCGTTTAAGGCCGTCTGCCAACCAAGCAAGCGGCATTTCCCAGCAATAACGAAGGAGTAGCGCTATGAACCTGAAAATCACCGGTCTGCATTTCGATGTCAGCGATGCCATCAAACAATATGCCGCTGAAAAACTGGAACGCATCAACCGCCATTCGGCCAATCTGATTTCCGTATCGCTGACCCTTTCGCTGGACAAACCCAAACACAAAGCCGAAGCGCACGCCCATCTTTCCGGCAAAGACGTACACGTTGAAGCGGTGGAAAACGATATGTATGCCGCGATTGACGTATTGATGGACAAACTTGACCGCGCCTTGATTAAACATAAAGAAAAAAGCAGCGACCCGCGCGCCTGACGGGTTGCCGGTAAACGGCAAGGCCGTCTGAAAATCGGAAGTTTTATTTTGCATAAAACGCTCGGTTTTCAGACGGCCTTTATCTTGCAAATAGCAAACCCTTGCCCGATGAAAAAAGAAACCGCCCTGCAAACTGAGCAGGGCGGTTTCCGGTTTTGAGTATGAGGAAATGAGGGATTTCTCCGATAAGCGTTCTCCGTTGCAGGGCTGTATCAAAAATAAAGAAAG
>JAUNKU010000024.1:0-9156 GCA_030532645.1 Neisseria sp.
GTATCGGCCTGTCACGCCGAGGGTCGCGGGTTCGAGCCCCGTCCGCCGCGCCAATCATTAAAATGAATTGCACCTTTAAGGTGCTTTTTTTATTTTCTCTTTCTATCGCCTGACGAATTGTTCAGGCATTTTCTATATCCTTATTCTCATTCAAATACCTTCATAACCTTCTCCCCCCAAAAAAAACCAACCCACCGAAATCTCAACCGTTCAGCTAAAAAACAAAAAGGCCGTCTGGAAACAAAACACATTGCGCAAAATTAAAAAACGGCAATACATTCTGTTTTCAGACGGCCTTATTATCAAGTAAGCGACACTCAGAACAAGTTGTCAATCACTTCCTTAGGCTGTTTCGGTTGCTGCTGCGGTTGAGGTTTAGGCTGAGGCGCAACAGGCTGGGCTTGCGGCTTCGGAGCAGGTTTCTGCACTTCCTGAGCAGCTGCTTCTTCACGCTGCTTGGCACGTGCGGCTTTACGCTCGGCCAACTCGGCTTTTGCCTGCGCCACACGTTCGGCACGACGCTGCTCCGCGCCGCGTTCACGTTCAGCAGTAGCCTCGCTTTCCCCTTGAACAACGCTTAATTCAGTATCTGATTTACTGCGCTCTACCGTTTTTGGCGACTCCGATTTCAGCACTTCACGCTCATCAGCAGCCGTTGTTTGAGGCTCTTTTTTTCGCTTAACCTCAGCACGCACTACCAGCGCCGTATTCGACTCAGGCAAACGAACTGCTCCTCCCGTTTGCACCTCAGCTGTTTCACCGACTTCTTGCGGTGCTTTCAACATAATTTCACGATCTACCATTGCCTTTGTTTCTTTACCGTCAGGCGACCAGATTTCCACCGTATGCTTGGCAGGCTGTCCTTCCTCTCTGGTACTTTCCGGTTTTTTAAAAGTACGGAATACGCCGACCGCAAGCAGCAGTACAGACACCAACGCCACCAAAAACACCAGCAGCAATAATTTTCCCGGCGTAAGGAAAAAACCTTTTTGTTGATTTTTCATAATATTGTCGTGTGTGTTTGCTTAGGAATTAGGCTGATAGTTTTGATACAGCGTAACCACTTTCTGTACGCCTGATGTAGTGCGCACACGCTCAGTTACAGCAGCCTGCTCAGCCGGAGTCAGGATACCCAAAACATAGGTAACACCTTCATAAGTAACAATTTTCACACGGCCGGGATAAACACCCTGAATGCCCAGCAAAGTCGCGCGCACTTTGGCGGTACTCCACGTATCGGCGCCGACATCGGCAATAGTACGCTCTTGCGGTGCTACATCGATATAGTTGTACACCGCCAACGCCGCCTGCTCGGCACGCGCCACTTGTTCGGCGAAATGTTTTTCTGCTTCGCTGGACACTTGACCGAGCAGCAGAATATGGCGGTTATAGCTCACCACGCTCAGTTTCGGGCTGTAACCGGTGGTCGGATTGTTTTGCTTCAAATAAGCCAATGCGGTATTTTTTACGCGCAACTCAATCACTTCGTCATCAGCCTGCGCGCCGGTACTGCGGCGGTCCAAAGCAGAGTTGGCACCGGCAGCCGCACCGCCGACCAATGCACCGACACAGCCGCTCAAAGCGGCGGCAGATACGCCCACAAGCAACGCGCTTGCCAAGGTTTGTTTCAACTTCATTTTCTCTTCCTTTTGGTCTTTCCAAGCATCTGAAAAAATCGGCTCATTCCGTTGCAGCCGCATTTTCAGACGACCTTACATACCTTCCAACAGCATTGTATCCACCGAATCGCACAAAGCGTGAATCAACACCAGATGGTTTTCCTGAATGCGTGCCGTACGCTGATGCGGCACGTTCAACAAAATATCGCCCTCTTTCAGCATACGGCCGATTTCGCCGCCGTCGCGGCCGGTAAAGGCAATCACGCGCATATCGCGCTCGTGCGCGGCTTTAACGGCTTCAATCACATTGCCGGAATTGCCCGAAGTGGAAATGCCGATCAACACATCGCCTGCACGGCCCAGCGCACGAACCTGCTTGCTGAAAATATGCTCGAAACCGTAATCGTTGCCGATGGCCGTCAAAGCCGAGCTGTCAGTCGTCAGCGCGACAGCAGCCAACTCCATCCGCTCTTGCTCGAAACGGCCGGTCATTTCAGCGGCAAAATGTTGCGCGTCACCGGCCGAGCCGCCGTTACCGCAAATCAGGATTTTGCCGTCGTTCATCAAACAATCCATCAGCATCAGCGCGGCTTCGGCAGTCGGCTCGGCCAATACTTCTACCGCCTGCTGTTTGGCAGCGATGCTTTCTTCAAAATGGGCGCGGACGCGCTCGGTCAATGTTGTCATATTCAACCTGTAATGTTTTGCAGCCAAACGGGGGCTGCATTTCCTTCTATCAGCACGGCATCGAGACGGCAGGCAGCCGAAGTTTTGCCGTGCTGTTGCAAATAATATTCGGCGCTGCGCTGCATTTTCGCCAACTTCGCCGCGCTGATGCTGTATGCCGCACCGCCGAAAGCAGCCGTTTTGCGGTATTTCACTTCCACAAACAGCAGCGTTTTGCCCTGCTCGACAATCAAATCGATTTCACCGAACGGGCAATGCCAGTTACGCGCCACCAGCGAGCAGCCCTGCGTCTGTAAAAACTGCCACGCGCGGCTTTCGGCGGCTTCGCCCTGAGGATGGTTCAAACGCATATTTCTCTCTTTCCGGCGGCAGACTTCCTCTCCCGCTCTCGCGTATAATAAGGCTTTTTTTCAGACGGCCTCAGCCATTATGCAGAAACATTTCCAAAAAGCCTGCGACAGCGTGCAGGGAGCGACATTATATGTGGTTGCTACGCCCATCGGCAATCTGGCCGACATTACTTTGCGCGCCTTAGCGGTATTGTCGCGCGCCGACATCGTGTGCGCCGAAGATACGCGCGTTACCGCGCAATTATTGTCCGCCTACGGCATTCAGGCCAAATTATTGAGCGTGCGCGAACATAACGAGCAGCAAATGGCCGATAAAGTGATTGCCGCGCTTTCAGACGGCCTGTCAGTCGCCCAAGTATCCGATGCCGGCACGCCTGCGGTATGCGATCCCGGTGCCAAATTGGCGGCACGGGTGCGCGAAGCCGGATTTACCGTTGTTCCGGTTGTCGGTGCAAGCGCAGTAATGGGCGCGCTGAGCGTGGCCGGCGTTACCGAGCCGGATTTCTATTTCAACGGTTTCCTGCCTGCCAAAAGCGGCGAACGCAAAAAACTGCTGGACGGCTGGCGCGAAGCCGATTATCCCATTGTGATGTTCGAAACGCCACACCGCATCGCCGCCGCACTGGAAGAAATGGCCGCGCTGTTTCCCGACCGCCGCTTGGTGCTGGCACGCGAAATCAGCAAAACCTTTGAAACTTTCCTCAGCGGCAGCGTGGCCGAGGTTTTGGCCGCCGTACAGGCCGACAGCAATCAAAGCCGCGGCGAGATGGTAATGGTTCTGCATCCGGCAGAACGCATCAAAACATCGGCGCTGCCCGATGAAGCGCAACGGATTATGAAAATTCTGTCTGCCGAACTGCCCACCAAGCAGGCAGCGGATTTGGCCGCCAAAATCAGCGGCGAAAGCAAAAAAGCATTATACGATTTGGCACTGACTTGGAAGTAAGCCGCAAGGCCGTCTGAATTTGATGGTATCAACCCAATCAACATTTTCAGACGGCCTTGAATCATTCTGCCGCCGAATCGTTCTCCTCAGCCAAAGCCAAACCTGCCTTTTCCGCCTCCAAAGCAGCAAACCACGCCGCAACACATTGGTTCACTTCCTCAATGCCCTGTTTTTTCAAGCTGGAAAACAGTTGCACGGAAACCGTTTGCCGTTCCATAAAAGGTTTCAGCAACTTCTTGACGTTAGACAAAGTTTTAATTTGGTCATTCTTGGATAATTTATCCGCTTTTGACAACAGAATATGCACCGGCCGGCCGGTTTTGGCAAAAAAGTCGAGCATCTGGATATCAAGCGGTTTGAGCGGATGACGGCAGTCCATAATCAGCACCAGACCGATTAACTGGCGGCGCGTTTGCAGGTAGTCGCCCAGCAGACCGACCCAGTGTTTGCGTACCGCCTCGGGCACTTCGGCATAACCGTAGCCCGGCAGATCGACCATAAAATAGCCGTTGGCCAACTCGAAAAAGTTGATGTGCTGCGTGCGCCCCGGCGTTTTTGATACATAAGCCAGGCGGACGTGGTTGCACAGCGTGTTGATGGCGCTGGATTTGCCCGCATTGGAACGGCCGACAAAAGCAATTTCCGCACCGGTATCCGGCAAATCTTTCAAATGATTGACCGTGGTAAAAAATTTGGCGTTTTGAAATAAGTTCATAGCTATGGAAAAAAACGGTAAAGTTGGTATAGAATACCACGTTTGCAGAATTATCGGTTTAATCGGGTGCCCAAAGCCCGAGTGAATATATAAAAAAGAGAGTGTTGCCCGGCGCAATACTGCAATAGGAGCCTTCCATGAAACGTATTACCTTACTGACTCTGGCCGTTGCGGGCAGCTTCGCTGTGGCCGCACCGAAAGCCGATTTGGCACGCGGCAAAGAAATCGCTACCACCATCTGCGCGGCCTGCCACGCGGCCGACGGCAACAGCGGTATCGCGATGTATCCGAAAGTTGCTGCCCAACACGCAGCCTATATCGCCAAACAAACCCAAGACATCAAAGACGGCAAGCGTACCGGCGCGGCTGTGAGTATGGCACCGATGGTGGCTTCTTTGAGCGAAAAAGACATTGCCGATGTTGCCGCTTTCTACGCGAAACAATATCCGAAACCGGGCGAAGCCAATCCGAAGCAAAACTATGAATTGGGCGCGAAAATCTTCCGCGGCGGTCTGCCTGCCAAGAAACTTCCTGCCTGTATGGCCTGCCACAGCCCGAACGGTGCCGGCATTCCGGGCGGCGGTACAGACGTAACCGCTTATCCGCGTTTGGGCGGCCAACACCAAGCCTATGTGGTTACCCAGCTGAAAGCTTATGCTTCCGGCGCACGTACCAGCCCGAACGGTATGATGGAAGACATTGCCAAGCGTATGAGCGAAGACGAAATGAACGCTGTGGGCAACTTCATCCAAGGCTTGCACTGATTTATTTCTTCGGGTTTGAAATTCAGGCCGTCTGAAAGCCGTAGGCTTCTGCGGAGCTAAAACGCCGCTTCAACGAAGTTCAAACGGAGCACAAAATCTTGCCTGATCATCAGGCAGCGCGGTTTTGTATGCTTCCGGCAAGACGGTTTTACACGCTCAAACTCCAGCAATCATTACGATTGCACTTATTCATCGGGCTGTCGGCACATTTTGTCCGGCAGCCTTTTTCAGTAGAATACGGCTTTAACGCCCTGCTTATCGTCCATTTTTCAGACGGCCTTGCCGCCGGCCTGAAGGCCGTCTGAAAACACGCGGAAGCTTGTTCCGCCGCACCAATGCCGCCGCCAAGCGGCCGAACCGAGATATTTGTCTGATGACTTCCGAGAAAAAAATCCCGCTTATCCGCCGCCCGTGGTTTGCCTTTCTAAGCTCAATGCGCTTTGCCGTATCGCTGCTCTGCATCTTGGGCATTGCATCGGTCATCGGCACGGTATTGCAGCAAAACCAGCCCGCCGCGAACTACATTGTCGAATTTGGCCCGTTCTGGTCGCAAATTTTTGCCTTTTTGGGCTTGTTTGACGTGTACGCTTCCAGCTGGTTTGTGGTGATTATGCTGTTTTTGGTCATCAGCACGGCTTTGTGTTTGTGGCGCAACATTCCGCCTTTTTTGAAAGAAATGCGCTCCTACCGCCTGAAAGCCAGCAGCCGCTCGCTCTCGGCAATGAAACATTCCGCGCTGTTGTCAGACGGCATTTCACCTGAAACGGCGGAACGCTATCTTGCCGCTCAGGGCTACACCAGCAAACGCGCCGAGCGTGAAGACGGTTCGGTGTTGGTAGCGGCCAAACGCGGCGCGATGAACAAATGGGGCTATATTTTTGCCCACTTGGCGCTGATCGTCATCTGCGTGGGAGGCCTGATCGACAGCAATCTGCTGCTGAAAATCGGTATGACAACTGGCAAAATCGTGCCGGACAATACGGCAATGTTTGCCAAAGATTTCAAACCGGAAAGCACGCTTGGTACGGGTAATTTGTCTTTCCGCGGCAACGTCAATATCAACGAAGGCCAAACCGCCGATGTGGTTTTCCTGAACGCCGACAAAGGAATGCTGGTGCAGGATTTGCCGTTCAGCGTGCAACTCAAACGTTTCCATATTGATTTTTACAACACCGGTATGCCGAAGGATTTCGCCAGCGATTTGGTGGTAACCGACAAAGCAACGGGCAAAAGTTTCGAGAAAACCATCCGCGTCAACCATCCGCTAACGGTGGACGGCATTACCATTTACCAAGCCAGCTTTGCCGATGGCGGCTCGGATTTGAAGTTCAAAGCGTGGGATTTGGCTGCCAACAGCAGCCGTTTCGCCGATTTGAACGCTGTGTCGATGAACAGCTTCCCGCTGAACCTGAAAAGCGGTACGCCCTACACTTTGGAATTCGACCAGTTCACTGCGCTGAACGTGGAAGATATGAGCAGGCCGTCTGAAAAAGCAGGCGGTTTGCAGGAAACAATCAACGATGTCCGTGCGGTGCGTCAAGACCAGAAACGCTTTACCAACATCGGCCCTTCGGTAATTTACCGCCTGCGCAACGCTTCCGGCCAAGCGGTTGAATTTAAAAACTATATGCTGCCTGTAAAACAGGAAGAAGATTATTTCTTCATCACCGGCACGCGCGAAGGTTTGGACGCACAATACCGCTGGCTGCGCATTCCGGCCGATAAAAACAGCAAAATCGACACCTTTATGGCACTGCGCGAGCTGATTAACCGCCCCGAAGCGCGTAAACGCATTGTGGCCGCCGCAACGGCCGGTACGCCAGCCGATGTTCGGGCGCAGTTCAGCCAAGCGGTGGACAACACTTTGGCATTGTTTGCCAAAGGCGGTTTCCTTGCACTGAACCAGTTTATCGAAGGCAATATCCCAAAAGCGGAACAGCCGAAGATGACCGAATCGTTCTATCAGATTCTGTACGGCGCGATGAATGCCGCGCTGGACGAAGTGCTGAAAAACAACGGCGGCGAATGGCCTTACGATGAAGCGCGTAACCGTTTCTTGCTGCACGCAATGGATGCCTACACCGGCCTGACCGAATACCCTTCGCCTGTTTTGCTGCAACTGGACGGCTTTAAAGAAGTACGCTCTTCCGGCCTGCAAATGACCAAATCACCGGGCGCATCGCTGGTTTATCTCGGCTCGGTATTGCTGGTTTTGGGTACGATTTTTATGTTCTACATCCGGGAAAAACGCGCTTGGCTGCTGTTTTCAGACGGCCAAATCCGTTTCGCAATGTCGTCCAGCCGCAACGAGCGCGACTTACAAAAAGAATTTCCCGAACACCTCCAACGCTTGGAACAGCTTGCCAAGGATTTAAATAATGACTCAACACACTAAACCGCAACACGCGCTGCTCGAACAGCCCTCGTTTTACCGCACGCTCGGCGCGGCCGATTGGGGCTATGCGCTGGTCATTGCCGCCGTGGCTGCATTCGCGCAATACACCGTGCCGCACCATATGGATATTTACGAAACCGTGATGCTGTGGGCAAGCGCGGCTGCGGCAGTGGCGCTGGGCTGGTTCTTCAAGCCTTTACGCATTTTTCTGCCTGCATCACTCGCCGCCGCATACGGCGCAGTAATGCTCTACCAAGGCAGTTTCGACAACCACGAAACCTTTTTCCTGCGCTACTTTTTAAGCAGCCAGTCGGCCGTAATGTGGCAATGCGCGATGATTTTCTTCGCCCTTTTCGCCTATGCCGCCGGTGCAGTAGCTGCCGCCAAACAAGGCAAAGCCCACAACACGCTGCTCGGTATGGGCACGGCTTTCGCTTGGGTATCCGCTTTTGCCGGTTTCACTGGCCTGCTGGTGCGTTGGCACGAAAGCTACCTGCTGCGCCCCGATGCAGGCCATATGCCGGTATCAAACCTGTATGAAGTGTTTATCCTGTTTATGGTCATCACCGCGCTGATGTATCTGTATTACGAAAAAAAATTCGCCGTACAGCGCGTTGGCGCATTTGTATTCGTATTTCTGGCCGGTATGGTCGGCTTTGTGCTGTGGTACAGCATTGCCCGCGATGCACATCAAATCCAGCCGCTGATTCCTGCGCTGCAATCTTGGTGGATGAAAATCCACGTTCCGGCCAACTTTATCGGCTACGGCGCGTTCTGTATGGCCGCGATGCTCGGTATCGCACAGCTTTGGTCGTTGGGCGCGGCGGAAAAAGGCCGTAAAAGCTGGCTGCCCGATGCCGCCGTGATTGAAGAAGTGATGTACAAAGCGATTGCCGTCGGTTTTCTGTTCTTCACGATTGCCACCATTCTCGGCGCACTGTGGGCAGCCGATGCGTGGGGTCGCTATTGGAGCTGGGACCCGAAAGAAACGTGGGCGTTTATCGTATGGCTGAACTATGCCGTATGGCTGCACCTGCGTTTGGTTGCCGGCTGGCGCGGCAGAGTGCTGGCTTGGTGGGCGGTTATCGGCCTGTTTATTACCGCCTTCGCCTTTGTCGGCGTGAATATGTTCCTCAGCGGCCTGCACTCCTACGGCGAACTGTAAAACACATACAAGGCCGTCTGAAAACCCATACTTTCAGACGGCCTTTCTCACAAAACATCAAAAAGGAAAAACAATGGCCGCCTCACCCGAAGCCAAATACACCGAAGAAACCGTATTGTGGGTCAAGCATCACACCCCGAAGCTGATGACTTTTGCTGTCAGCCGCCCCGAAGCCTACCGCTTTTCCGCCGGCCAATTTGCCCGCCTCGGCTTCCGTGACGGCGAAGGTTTTATCTGGCGCGCCTACTCGATGGTGTCCGCCGAATATGCCGACGATTTGGAATTTTTTGCCGTTCTCATTCAAGACGGCCCGATGTCTGCCAAGTTTGCCGAAATGAAAGCCGGCGACACCATCTTGCTCGACAAAAACGCCACCGGCTTTCTGCTGCCCGAACGCTTTACCGACGGCAAAGATCTCGTCATGCTCTGCACCGGTTCGGGCATTGCGCCGTTTTTATCGATTTTGGAACAGCCCGAAATCTGGCAGCGTTTCGAACGGCTTGCCCTTGTGCATT
>JAUNKU010000024.1:9256-15893 GCA_030532645.1 Neisseria sp.
ATTTTGGAACAGCCCGAAATCTGGCAGCGTTTCGAACGGCTTGCCCTTGTGCATTCCGTTTCCTATGCCGACGAGCTGATTTTCAACGACCGCATCGCCGCACTGGCCGAGCACCCCTTGATTGAAGAATACTTCGACAAACTCACCTTCCTGCCCGTACTGACGCGCAGCGAAGCCCCCGATGCGCTGTGCGGCAAACGCCTGCCCGCCCTGTTACAAGACGGCAGCCTTTCCGCCGCACTGAACCTGCCGTTCAGCCAAGCCGACACGCGCTTTATGCTGTGCGGCAATCCCGAAATGGTAAAAGACACCTTCCAAGCTTTGCTGGATTTAGGTTTCGCAATGCACCGCAACCGCCTGCCCGGCCAAATCCTGATGGAAAACGGATTCTGAGTTCGTTTCTATATTGTTTTCATATTAAAGGCCGTCTGAAAATCCGCCCTCAACAGGAAACGGATTTTTCAGACGGCCTTTTCTCAGCCCACACCAGCCATCTAATCAAAAATAAAAAATACTTTTAAAATAATATAGTTAGTTAAAACGAAAAGCCACCAAAAGCACTCTCAACCAATCGTTCAAAATAAAATAAAAAATGCAAAATCAAAACTTCTGATGGACGGTATCAGAATATTTGATTTCACAGTTCATTACCTTGTAAATTACATTCTCCTACACAAGAAAAACGCTGAATGGAGATTCCTATGTCCCGCCTGTCCGCAGGCGCGGCTTTCCGCCGTGCCGTTGAAGAAAATTCCCCTCTGGCCGTTGCCGGCTGCGTCAATGCTTACTTCGCCCGTTTGGCTACCCAAAGCGGCTTCAAAGCCATTTATCTGTCCGGCGGCGGCGTGGCCGCCTGTTCTTGCGGCATTCCCGATTTGGGCATTACCACGATGGAAGACGTGTTAATCGATGCCCGCCGCATTACCGACAATGTCGATACGCCTTTGCTGGTGGACATTGATGTCGGCTGGGGCGGTGCGTTCAATATCGCCCGCACCATCCGCAATTTCGAACGTGCAGGCGTAGCCGCCGTACACATCGAAGACCAAGTGGCGCAAAAACGCTGCGGCCACCGCCCGAACAAAGCGATTGTTTCGCAAGACGAGATGGTTGACCGCATCAAAGCAGCCGTTGATGCGCGCGTGGACGAAAATTTCGTCATTATGGCGCGCACCGATGCGCTGGCCGTAGAAGGTTTGGATGCCGCCATCGAACGCGCACAAGCCTGCGTAGAAGCCGGTGCGGATATGATTTTCCCCGAAGCGATGACCGAATTGGGTATGTACAAAAAATTTGCCGAAGCGGTAAACGTTCCTGTTTTGGCCAACATTACCGAATTCGGCGCAACGCCGCTCTACACCCAACAAGAGCTGGCCGAGCACGGCGTGAAACTGGTTCTGTATCCGCTGTCATCTTTCCGCGCCGCCAGCCAAGCCGCGCTGAATGTATATCAAGCCATTTTGCGCGACGGCACACAAGCCAATGTAGTCGATACGATGCAGACCCGTGCGGAACTGTACGATTATCTGAACTACCACGATTTCGAGCAAAAATTGGACAAGCTGTTCCAAAAATAAGCTTTTTCAGACGGCCTTTCCCTCATACAAAGGCCGTCTGAAAACAAGCAATGCGAATTTCCGCGCTGCCGCTCGTTGTCGGACTTTCAAACCCGATACATTGTTCCGACAAAACGGAAACGCCCTCTTCCCCACAACAATACAAAGGAGAAACCGAATGAGCACCGAAACCCAAGCCCCAACTTTCAAACCGAAAAAATCCGTTGCCCTGTCAGGCGTACCGGCCGGCAACACCGCTTTGTGTACCGTAGGCCGCAGCGGCAACGATTTGAGTTACCGCGGCTACGATATTCTTGATTTGGCCAAACACTGCGAGTTTGAAGAAGTTGCCCACCTGCTGATTCACGGCCATCTGCCGAACAAATTCGAGCTGGCCGCCTACAAACAAAAACTGCAATCCCTGCGCGGCCTGCCTATCCGCGTTATCCAAGTATTGGAAAGCCTGCCGGCTCATACGCACCCGATGGACGTTCTGCGTACCGGCGTATCGATGCTCGGCTGCGTACACCCTGAGCGCGAAAGCCAGCCTGCTTCCGAAGCGCGCGATATTGCCGACAAACTGATCGCCAGCTTGGGCTCTATGCTGCTTTACTGGTATCAATATTCTCACAACGGCAAACGCATCGAAGTGGAAAGCGAAGAAGACAGCATCGGCGGCCATTTCCTGCATATGCTGCACGGCAAACGCCCGACTCCTTCGCAAGTCAAAGCAATGCATATCTCTTTGATTTTGTATGCAGAACACGAATTCAACGCTTCAACTTTCACTTCGCGCGTGATTGCCGGTACAGGCTCTGACATTTACTCCGCCATCACCGGCGCAATCGGCGCTCTGAAAGGTCCGAAGCACGGCGGCGCAAACGAAGTGGCATACGACATTCAGAAACGCTACCGCAATGCCGACGATGCCGAAGCAGACATCCGCGAACGCGTTGCACGCAAAGAAATCATTATCGGCTTCGGCCACCCTGTGTACACCATTTCCGACCCGCGCAACGTGGTGATTAAAGAAGTGGCACGCGAGCTTTCTGCCGAAACCGGCGATATGCGCTTGTTTGACATTGCCGAGCGTTTAGAAACGCTGATGTGGAACGAGAAAAAAATGTTCCCGAATCTGGACTGGTTCTCTGCCGTTTCCTACCAAAAACTGGGCGTACCGACCGCGATGTTCACACCGCTGTTTGTGATTTCGCGTACCACCGGTTGGAGCGCGCACGTTCTGGAACAACGCCAAGACGGCAAGATTATCCGTCCGTCAGCCAACTACACCGGCCCTGATGATCTGCCGTTCGTACCGATGGACGAGCGTTAATTAAAGTGAAGCCGCTTGGCTCGGCTTGATGCCGGTCAAGCGGCTGAATATTTTGCAAAACGCTTTTTTCAGACGGCCTTTGCCGTATTTGAGCCGCAAGGCCGTCTGAAAACAAAGCTTTGCCGGACAAACCGAACGCACCGAGTATTTTTTCGTTCCGATTCCGCCTTGCTTACTGCTGAATCCGAAGGAAAACCTATTTCCGTTCTTTAACAAAATCTTCTGCCGCAATGCCGAATGCCCTGCTCTCCGCTTTATTCGTTCTGATTTGGTCGTCCGGTTTTATTGTCGGACGGCTGATTGTCGGCTCGGTATCGCCCAATATTTTCCTGACGCTGCGCTTCGTTCTCTCCGCGCTGATGTTTGCCGCCGTTGCCCGTTTTCTCGGCCAACGCTATCCGGCTCTGCGCGATTGGGGCAAACATTTTACCGTCGGCCTGTTGTGTAACGGCCTCTATCTCGGCGGCAGCTATTGGGCAATCGGCGAACAAATGCCCGCTTCGCTGATGGCACTGTTAGGCGGCTTGCAGCCTTTGTTTACCTTGGCCGCAGGCGTGCTGTTTCTGCGCGAAAAACCGGATTACCGTGCTTTGGCCGGGATTGCAATCGGCCTTCTCGGGCTGTATCTGGCCGTTTCGCCGACACTCGGCAACGGCAGCGTTTCCTTCGGCGTATTGGCCGTTGCGCTGCTTTCCGTTATCAGCATCACAGCCGGAATGCTGTTGCAGAAACATTGGCTGGGCGGCGCGCCGGTTGTTCCGTCTTTGGCGCTGCAAAACGCCGCCGGTGCGCTGACCGCCGCTCTGCTTGCTTTGTTGTTGCAGGAAAATGTGTTGCACTTCAACGGCGCGTTTGCCTTAGGCGTATTTTGGGCGGTGTGTATTTTATCGGGCTTGGGCGTGTATCTTTTTGTGCAGCTGATGAACAACGCAGGCGCAGTCAAAACCACAGCTTTGGTGCTGCTTGCACCGCCGTTGGCTGCCGTTCAAGCCAAATTATTATTTGGCGAAACCTTGAATACGGTACAAATCACCGGTTTCATCTTGGCTTTGGGCGGCGTATGGCTGTGCCGGCAAACAGGCAAAACAAGGCCGTCTGAACAATAAAAGCCTGCGGCCGAATCTCAAAAAAGGGAAAACCGATGAAGCAGCTGCCCTATATTCTTCTCAGCCTGCTCGGCGGGGCGATTGTTCCGCTGCAACTGGCCGTTACTCACAGTTTCCGCCAAAGCACGCAGGCCTCGCAGATTCAGGCAACGTTTTACCTTTATCTCGGCGGCGCAGCGGTTTCGCTGGTTTTGAGCCTGCTTCTGAACGGCTCACCCAAGCCGCCGCTGGCAGGCAACGCGGCTTGGTGGATGTGGCTTTCGGGATGTTTGGGCAGTCTGTATATTTTGTTTATGTTTGTTGCCGCTCCGAAAATCGGATCGGCCAACACCTTATTATGGGTATTTTTGGGGCAGATGTTTTTCGCCGTATTGCTTGCCCATTTCGGCTGGTTCGGGCTGGCGGTACGTAAAATCGATATTTGGAAACTGGCCGGACTGTTTTTGGTGCTGGCAGGTGGCTTGCTGATGATTTGGGCGGAGCAGCGGCAAAGTTGAGGCCGTCTGAAAACGCCGCCGATCAAACGGCCGTCTTTCTTCCGGAGCAGAAAATGAGCGATTGGAATCCGCAACACTATTTAGCCTTTGCCGACGAGCGTACGCGCCCTGCCGCCGATTTGCTCGCCCGTATCGCCGACAAAGCGGCCAAACGGATTACCGACTTGGGCTGCGGTCCGGCCAACAGCACCGCGCTGCTGGTACAAAATTGGCCGCAAGCAAGCGTTTGCGGCGTGGACAACTCGGCGGCAATGATTGCCGAAGCACGCAAAGCCCTGCCGCAAGCGCAGTTCGTACAAGAAGATTTTTCCCGCTGGCAGGCCGATGCCGCGCAAGATGTGATTTTCGCCAATGCCTCGCTGCAATGGGCAGGCGGCCACGAAGCCCTGCTGCCGAAACTGATATCTCAGCTTGCTCCCGAAGGCGTTTTGGCCATACAGATGCCCGATAATTTAAACGAGCCTTCGCACCGTTTGATGCGCGAAACCGCCGAATCGCCCGAATGGGCAAGCCGGTTTAATGCAGCCGCCGTGCGCCCCAAAATGCCGAGCGCAGCGGAGTATTACGATATTTTCGCCCGTGCAGGCTGCCGTGCCGATATTTGGCGGACAACTTATTACCACGCGCTGCCCGATGCCGGAGCGATTGTGCATTGGTTCGGCAGCACCGCGCTGCGCCCTTATCTTGATGCGCTGCCGGAAAGCAGCCGCGAAGCCTTTATTGCCGATTATCTGGCACGTTTGCGCGAGGCTTATCCGCCGCGCACCGACGGCAAAATCCTGCTGGCACTGCCGCGCCTGTTTATAGTTGCCGAACGGATTTAAAGCAGTTTTCAGACGGCCTTTCTGCTTTGAGGCCGTCTGAAAAACAGCCGAAATGCCGTAAAAACAATAAAAACAGCAACAAACACACCAGCAAGCTTATGAACGCCAAAGACCTCGCTCTGATTTTGACCGTGATTTCCGTTTGGGGCGTGAATTTCCTGTTTATGAAATTCGCGCTGGCGGACGTACCGCCGATGGTGCTGGGTATGCTGCGTTTCGCCTTTGTTGCCCTGCCGGCTGTGTTTTTCCTGCCGCGTCCGCCGGTGCGCTGGTATTGGCTGGCGGCCTACGGGCTGACCATCAGCTTCGGCCAGTTTTCACTGATGTTTACTGCGCTTTCGTGGGGGATGCCGACCGGCTTGGCCGCGCTGATGCTGCAAATGCAGGTATTTTTTACCGTATTGCTGGCCGGTGTATTGTTCCGCGAGCCGGTTAAAGCGCATCAAGTATTCGGAATGGCCTCGGCCGCCATCGGGCTGGTTTTTATCGGCATCGGCCAATATCAGGGCAGCCTGCCGTTTGCCGCCATTTGGCCGGTTTTGGGCGCAGCCGCCTCGTGGGCGTGCGGCAATTTGGTAGTCAAACGCATCGGCGCAGTCAATCCGCTGTCGCTGGTGGCTTGGGGCGGTTTGCCTGCTTTTGCCGCATTTGCGCTGGCCTCCTTGGCCGTACACGGCTTTGGCGGCACAGCTGTTCATTTAAGCCATTTGAGCCGGGCCGGATTCGGCAGCGTATTGTTTTTGTCGTATGTATCCAGCTTAATCGGCTATACTTTTTGGGGCGCACTGCTGGCCAAACACCCTGCCCACCGCGTTACCCCGTTTGCCCTGCTGGTTCCCGTTATCGCACTGGCCGCCGGCGCAGCGGTATTCGGCGAACGCTTGGGCGTGTGGCACTGGCTCGGCATCGCCGTAGTAATGAGCGGCCTGCTGCTGCACATTTTCGGCCGCAAACTGCAACACCGCCTGCCTGATATTTGATTGACTGTTTTTCAGACGGCCTTCCCCAAAACCAAAGGCCGTCTGAAAAGGAACGAAGTGAGTTTCTGCGAAGCTAAGTTCTGCGGAGCTAAAACGAATGAAATAAATTTCTGCGAAACCAAAACGAGCAAAAGTGTGTTTTAAGCAGCCCAAACACACAATGCACGTTTGGCGTAGCAAAAACCGTATCTGTGGTGCCTGCACCGCGTTTTTAACAAGAAAAAGAGAGAAGGAACGACTTATGTCTGCAAATGCCATCTACCGCAAATCCCTGCCTGATTCCGATTTATCCTACTACGACACCCGCGCCGCCTGCGAAGACATCCAAGCAGGCGCATACG
>JAUNKU010000025.1 GCA_030532645.1 Neisseria sp.
GCGCCGACGCGTACGCACAGGCCGTCAATGATAACAGGCTCGCCGCCCAAAATTTTGTTGGTTTCGACATTGCCTTTCCATTCTTCTTTGGATTGGCCGTTGCCCAAATCCACGTCAATCCACGGAATCAGGCTGCCTGCCAGCGGTACGCCAAAGTTTTCTTTCGGGAAGCTGTCGGAACGCAGAAAATCGGAAACTTTGCGGTCGATGTCCAAAATCGCGCTGGCCGGATCAGCCAATTCATCGGCCACTTGGCCGTAAATCGCGCCCATACCGCTGATGAGCTCGCGCATATTTTTCGCACCTGCGCCGGAAGCGGCTTGGTAAGTCATACTGGTTGCCCATTCGACCAGATTGTTTTGGAACAGGCCGCCCAGTGCCATCAGCATCAGCGAAACGGTGCAGTTGCCGCCGATGTAGTTTTTCACGCCGTTTTTCAGGCCTTCGTCAATCACATTGCGGTTTACCGGATCGAGCACGATAATCGCGTCGTCCGCCATACGCAGCGATGAAGCCGCGTCAATCCAATAGCCGTTCCAGCCGGAGTCGCGCAGGGTTTGATAAACCGATTTGGTGTAGTCGCCTCCTTGGCAGGTAACGACGATGTCCATTTTCGCCAGCTCGTCGGTGTTGTTCGCGTCCAGCAGGGTTTTGGCCGCTTGGCCGAAATCAGGCGCAGTGCCGCCGACATTCGAAGTAGTAAAGAAAAAGGCTTCGGGAATATGGGCGAAATCGTTTTCTTCCTGCATACGCTGCATCAGAACCGAACCGACCATACCGCGCCAACCGACAAAACCGACTTTCATAACACGCTCCAATAAAATAATGACTGATAAGAAATAAACGTTCTTTTTAACCTTATGCGGCAGAAAAGTAAAGACTTTGGCCGGAAAAATCCGTATGAAAATTTCAGACGGCCTTGATTAGGAAAAATCATAGCATAAACGCTGTTTTTCAAGTGAATGGTTGTGCAGATAAAAACGATTGAAAATATAGGCTTAGCTTTTGTATTTTGAAAATATGCAAAAAAGGCTTGCACGGAAGAGGTGAATCTGGTTTAATAGCAATCTTTCAAGGCAAGGCCAGATAGCTCAGTTGGTAGAGCAACGGATTGAAAATCCGTGTGTCGGCGGTTCGATCCCGCCTCTGGCCACCACTAACCGCAAAATGCGGTTTTTTTATTGCCTGATCTATTTGCACAGCCGCCGAACAGATTTCCGGCGGTTTTTTTATCGGCGTATGGTTTGCTTATGACGCAAGGCCGTCTGAAAAATCTTTGTTTCCCGTTTGGCGGGAAAGGCGGTTTTTCAGACGGCTTTGTTCTGTATGGCGGCCGCTCATCAGGCTACGGAGCTGCTCCATAGGGCGACGGCAATCAGGACGGCAATCAGCACCGCGCCGATAAGCAGCAGGGTTTTGACGGGCAGTTTCTGTTCGGGGGGGTAATGGTTTGGCGGCATCGGGCTGCCGATGCGTTTCTGATTGATGATTTGCTGCTGTTCGGTAATCCATTCGTCGTGTTTCTGCCGTGCTTCGGGGTTGCTGAGAACGGCATAGGCTTGGTTGATCAGCTGCATAATGCGCTCGGCTTCTGGGTGCTGCGGACGGCAGTCGGGGTGGTATTGTTTGCACAGGCGGCGGTAGGCGGCGCGGATTTCTTCGGCAGTCGCGTCGGGACGGACTTTGAGATTGTCGTAATGGGTGTGCAGAGGCGGTTTCATAGCGGGAAGGGTGGTTTAAGGCCGTCTGAAAACGCTGCGGTTGCTGCGGTCGGACTTGCGGTTTTTCAGACGGCCTTTTGTTGAGGGGGTTACAATGTGGTATCCAAGGCAGCGGCGATGTCTTGATAGATATCGTCAATGTCTTCGATGCCGACCGAGAAACGCAGCATTCCCATACGGATACCGGCAGCGGTTTTGACATCGTGCGGCACGCCGCTGTGTGATTGCGAATAGCTGTGGTTGACCAAGCTTTCTACGCCGCCCAAGCTGGGTGCCATTTTCAGCAGCTTCATATTTCTGATTACGCTGTTGGCCGCTTCTTTGCTGTCGTTTTTCAGCAGCACGGTAACCACGCCACCGCGTCCTTTCGGCATTTGGCGTTGGGCCAGTTCGTAATGTTCGTGCGACGGCAGGCCGGGGTAGTACACGCGTTCGATGGCAGGATGCGTTTCCAAACGGCGGGCCAGTTCCAGCGCGTTTTCGCAATGGCGCTGCATACGCACGGCCAATGTTTTCACGCCGCGCAGCACCAAGGCGCAGTCCATCGGGCCGGCGATGCCGCCGGTATGCACCATCATCGCGTTCAGCGCTTTGGCGGTTTTTTCTTCTTTGGCCACCACAATGCCCATCATCACATCGGAATGGCCGCACAGATATTTGGTGGCCGAATGGAAGACGATGTCGCAGCCTGATTCCAGCGGCGTTTGCAGATAAGGCGTTGCGAAAGTATTGTCGATGCCGACCAGCGCACCGGCAGCTTTGGCTTTGGCCGCCAGCGCGGCAATGTCCACCAGACGCAGCAGCGGATTGGAAGGCGTTTCCAGCCACACCATTTTGACGTTTCGGTTTTCTGCCAATGCTTTATCGAGATTTTCCGGCTGCGTTAAATCGGCGAAAACAACGTTCACGCCCCATTGTGCGTACACTTCGGTCAGCAAATCATAGCTGCCGCCGTAAATATCGCTGACCGCAATCAGCGTGTCGCCGGGGCGCAGGAATGTGCGGAAAATGCAGTCGATACCGGCCATACCGCTGCCGAACGCAAAACCGGCCTTGCCTTTTTCCAAGGCGGCAACCGTATCTTCCAGCACTTTGCGGGTCGGATTGCTGACGCGCGAATAGCGGTAGGGAATGTTTTCGCCGATTTCTTTCAGGCAGAACATCGAGTTTTGATAAATCGGCGGCATAATCGCACGGTTATGCTCGTCGCAATCGTAAGACGAATGAATGGCTTCGGTAGCAAAGCGGTAGTTCACGGGATTCTCCTTCTCAAACAAGCCGGCTATTTTAGCGCGAACTCAGGTTTGTGCATACTTGGCGGCAAGGCCGTCTGAAAAACGGCGTTTCGGCGGGGTTGAAACAGCTTTTCCGCCGGGTGCAATAGCCAGTGCTTGAAAAAATATAGTTATTCTCAATATCCCGTTCATTGCCCCGAAACGCGCAGGAATATATACTTGCGCCCTGTTCCGAATACGGGCTTTCCCCGCACACACATACAAAGGAAAACGCCGAATGAATGCCATTGCCGACGTGCAAAGCAGCAAAGACCTCCGCAATATGCCGATCAACCAAGTCGGTATCAAAGATTTACGCTTCCCGATTTCGCTCAATACCGCCGACGGCGTACAGCAGACCGTAGCGCGGCTGACAATGACCGTGCGCCTACCTGCCGATCAAAAAGGCACGCATATGTCGCGCTTTGTCGCGCTGATGGAAGAACAGGCCGCCGCTTTTGATTTCGCCGAACTGCAAAACCTGACGCGCAAAATGCTCGCGCTTTTAGATGCCGAAGCCGGTAAAATCAGCGTGTCGTTCCCGTTTTTCCGCCAGAAAACCGCGCCCGTATCCGGCATCAAATCGCTGCTGGATTACGATGTGAACATCAGCGGCGAAGTCACTTGCGACGGCGTGTACCGCCATACTTTGAAAGTATTGGTGCCGGTAACCAGCCTTTGCCCGTGTTCCAAAGAAATTTCCCAATACGGCGCGCACAACCAACGCTCACACGTTACCTTGACCGTTGAAAGCGCCGGCAGCGATTGGATTTCCGTAGAAGAGCTGATTGATTTGGTGGAAAACCAAGCCTCCTGCCAACTTTACGGCCTGCTCAAACGGCCAGATGAGAAATATGTTACCGAGCGTGCCTACGAAAACCCGAAATTCGTGGAAGATATGGTGCGCGACATCGCCGTTGCCCTGCGAGACGACGAGCGTGTGGAAGGGTTTACTGTGGAAAGTGAAAATTTCGAGTCGATTCACAATCACTCGGCTTATGCAGTGATTACTTATCCGTAAGCGGATTATGTGCAATTAAGGCCGTCTGAAAATCGGGTTTTCAGACGGCCTTTTGTATGGTTGTACGGGGGAGGAGGGGATTGATTCACCTCTCCACCGTAGGCTGGGCTTTAGCCCAGCGAAGAGCAAGCCGAATAATGTACACGGGCTGCTGATATTCTTTTGCCGGGCTGAAGCTCAGCCCACGGCTTCCGTATCAAAGTATGCTTCTGAATATCAAACTTTGCGCTCCACCGCCGCGCGGCGTCTTACTTTCTTTGCTTCGCCAAAGAAAGTAAGCAAAGAAAGGCGACCGCGGTTGCAGGTTTGCTCCGCAAACTTCCCTTACTCCGCATCACTTTGGCGGCGCGCAATAGTCGCTTCGCTCCGGGATTGCGCTTTTTCCCGCCAAAATGCCGCTGCGTTCGGCTGCGCCAGCGGACAAGCCGGTTTGAATAAACAGAAAACTGTATATTTGAAGAAGCCGTTTAGCCCAGCAAAAAATGTTGGATATTCAGAAGCCGTATTCGCCGGGCTTAAAGCCCAGCCTACAAGTTGAATGACTAATTCAAACCGCATCGTCATACTCGGGCTTGACCCGAGTATCTCCCCCGTTTCATTCACAGGAACTTTCGTTTTATATAAAAAGGCCGTCTGAAAACAGAAAAGCAGTTTTCAGACGGCCTTTTGAATATTCAGCGGTGTTGCCACCAAGCGCCGAGTTTGCGGGCGCTGCTGTCCAAGCCCCAGCCGATGAGGCCGATGAGTACGATGGCGGCCATCAGTTCCGAATAGGCGAGGCGGTCGCGCGTGTCCAAAATAAAATAGCCCAAGCCCTCGTTTACGCCCAGCATTTCGCAAGGAACCAGCACCACCCACACAATGCCGATGGCGAGCCGCAGGCCGTTGAGAATGTCGCCCGTTACCGCAGGCAGCATAATTTTGAACAGCATTTCGGATTTTGTTGCCGACAGCGAGCGGCCGAGTTCCAGCCATTGTTTGTTGATGTTGCGTACGCCCGAAGCGGTGTTGAGAATCACCGGCCACACGGCGGCGAAGGCGAGCAGGAAGTAAATCGGCGCATCGCCGATGCCGAACAGCATCACCACCACGGGCATCCAAGACAGCGGCGAAATCATCCGCAGAAATTGAAATGCCGGGCCGGAAGTCTGCTCGGCTTTGGGCGATAGGCCGAGCGCGAAGCCGACGGGTATGCCCACGGCCAGAGCAGCCGCCAGTCCGACAAACACGCGTTGCAGGCTTGCCCAGATATGCGGCCAAAGTTGGCCGTCTGAAATCAGGGCAAACAGGCTTTGGAAGGATACGCGCGGCGCGAGCAGATTGGCCAGCGGCATACTGTCGGCCAGCAAGAGCGTGCCGGTATGCCAAACGGCAATCAGAAGCAGCAGGCCGAAGCCGCCGAGCAGATAACGGTGGGTGTGCATAATGGGCTTTCTTGTTTGGTTGTGTACGGCGTTTTTCGGTACTTTTGGCTTGGTAAATTCGCAGAGCCTGTTTTCTTTACAATTCAAACATTTCTTGGCGCTGTAAATCCGGCGGCAGGCCGAAGGTCTGCATCATTTCAGACGGCCTCAGCGCGTTTTCAACAAAACGGGTGTCAAACAATTCCTGCGCGGCGGCAGCCGGATTTAAATCCTGCAAAAAGGCGTTTACGCCCGCCAGATGGGTTTCTTTTAATAATTTGACCAGCATTTCGCTGTATGAGCGGAACGGATAAGGCTGGAAATCGATGCGTTTCTGCTGCCAAGCCGCGTGCCGTACCGCACCGTCGCGCTCGTATTTTGCCCAAACAACCGGCTCGGGCTGCAATACGTTCCGCAATACGTTCACATCGTGCGGCGTGTATTTCTGAATGCCTTGTTTGGCCAGCAGTTCGGCAGTTTCTGCACGGTGGGTTTTCGCCCACGCAGCAGCCTGAACAAGGCTGTTGATCACGTTCTGCACCCATTCTGGGCGGTTTTGAATGTCGTGGTCGTGCATCATCGACAGGCAGCAGGCGTGGTCTTTCCAGATGTCGCCGGAAAAACGCAGCACCTTGCCCACGCCTTTGGCTTCGGCCAGCGCGTTAAACGGTTCGGCCACGATAAAACCGGCAATTTGTTTGGAAGCCAGCGCGGCCACCATATCCGAAGGCGGCATTACGGTCAGGCGCACTTGCCCCACCTGCGGATTTTTTTCCATCACCTGCAAACCGGCGTGGCGCAGCATCTGCTGCACGATGATATTGTGTATCGAATACCAAAACGGAATGGCGACTGTCTGCCCCTGCAAATCGCGCAGTCCGGCAATATCGGGGCGAACGGTCAGCGCCGAGCCGCAAGTGTGGTTCCACATCAGCGCGCGTACGGGCGCTTGGCTGCCGTAGCGCATCCACACGCTCATCGGCGACAAAACGTGAATTAAGTTTACCTGCCCACTCAAAAACGCTTCCACCAAGCTCGCCCACGAGCGGAACAGCACGGGTTTGACAGCTTTTACGCCGTTTTTTTCAAACAAACCCAAGCCGTGTGCGACCAGAAGCGGCGAAGCGTCCAAAATCGGCAGGTAGCCGATGGTCAGCGGTGCATCGGGATCGGCGGCTGCACGGCGCGAACAGGCTTGCAGCAGCGGCAGCGCGGCCGTTGCGCCGAACAGGGCGGTCAGTTTCAGAAAATCGCGGCGGGTGTGCATATTGTTCTCATTTGTTGTGGTGTGTTTGGGTGTTCGGGCTTTGTTCGGGCGGTGTTCCGGCTGGGCGGAAATGACTTCGCGCCATTTTAACTTCGTTGAAGCTGCGCTTTCAGACGGCCTAAATCACGAAATCTACCGTTTTGGCTTGTGTGCTGTATTGCTGGGCTTGGTGCAGGCTTTGCAGGATTTCCACGCGCAGCGCATTCATCTGCAACAGTTTTTCGTGTCGCGGAAAGCTTTCGGCAGGCTGCCAAGTGCCGACTGTGCGGCCGGGCGTGCCGCCGATCAGGACGATGCGGTCGGAAACCAGCAGCGCTTCGTCAATGTCGTGCGTCACCAAAACCGCGGCGGTTTGGTGTTTCTGCACGATTTCGCGTAAAAGTTCCTGCATTTGCGCGCGGATGACTTCGTCCAGTGCGGAAAACGGCTCATCCAGCAGCAGCACCTGCGGCCGCCGTGCAATCGCGCGAGCAAGCGATACGCGCTGCGCCATACCGCCGGAGAGTTCGGACGGATATTTTGCGGCGGCGTGAGCCAAGCCGACTTCTTCCAGCGCGGCTTCGGCGCGCTCGCGCAGCTCGATTTTGCTGATGGACGGCTGGTGTTTGAAATCCAAACCGAAAGCCACATTGTCGCGCACGTTCAGCCAAGGCAGCAGCGAGGCCTGTTGGAACATAAAACCGATGCGCGGATGCGGTTTGGAAACGGTTTCGCCGCCGAGCGACACGCTGCCGGAGAGTGGCGTATTCAGGCCGGAAATCACGCGCAACAGCGAGGATTTGCCCACGCCGCTGGGACCGAGCAGGCTGACCAATTCTCCGGCGGCGATGTTGAGCGAGAAATCCTGCAAAATGGTTTTTAAGCGGCCTGGCTCTTGATAGCCGAGCGAGAGTTCGCGGACAGACAAAGTGTTCATAATGTGTGGTATTCGGGTGGAGGCCGTCTGAAAAATGCCGCGTCATATTCGGAGTGCGGCTGAGTTGGCGGTTTACTTTGTTTTTGCTTTGCAGAAATTCACTTCGTGCGTTTTAACTTCGTTGAAGCTACTTTTTCAGACGGCCTGTGTGTTAAATCGAAAACTCGCCTTCGCCCATAAATTCCAAATTGCTGATTTCGCGGCGCAGGTGCTTGATAGAAGGCGTAACAATGGCAACAAAAGCGGCTTCGCGGCTGCGGCGCTGCACGGGGCTGCTCAATAAATAGCCTTTCGCACCGGCGTGCAGTACGGCGGATTGGGCGGCGGTCAAACTCAATTCGGAAGCGGCCAAGCGCAGTTGCAGGGTTTCCAGCAGATTGGCTTCGTTGCGCCACGCAGCTTCGGCCAGTTTTTCGGTTTGCTGCCAAGCGCGGTTGAGGCGTTTGCTGAGTTCGGCGTGGCCGTCGTCCAAAAATTCATTGCTGTCGCAGCCGACATTGGCCAGCGCAATTTCCTGCAAACAGCCGTCAATCACGCCTGCGCCGATGCCGACTTGCAGCAGGATAAAACCGGCTTTGATGGATTGGATAAAATCGGCGAATTGGTCGGGACGGGCGAGCATGTCTTCATCGGGAACGAATACATCGGTAAATTTGATGGCGAAAGTGCGCGTACCTTCCAGTGCGCAAAATTCAGGCGTGCGGATAAGCTCCACGCCTTCGCGGCCGCCGCCGGTGATAAACATCACATAGCTGTCGCCGATTTGCGCGGTGTTCGCCCAAATATGGTTGTCGCCGAGGTTCGACACCCAAGGCAGCATACCGTTCACAATATAGCCGCCTTCGGTTTTTTCCGCCTGCAACAAATGCTTTTCAATACCAGCCAAGTGTTTGACCGTATTCGACATTCCCGTTCCGGCCAGCGTTTTGCCGCTCAATACGTCGGGCAGATAACGCTTCACGGCCGCATTCGGCGTTTGGTGCAGATACCAAGCGCAGGCGCTTTGGCACCACACGGAAAAGGCAGTTGCGCCGCATACTTTGGCCACTTCGCGGATAACCGAAATCTGGGCAAACAGCCCCAAGCCGCTGCCGCCTTCTGCTTCGCTGCCGAGCGCGGCATAGCCGCCGGTTTCGCCCAAGCGGCGCATAAAGGCTTCGGGATACAGACCTTCGCGGTCGATTTTTTCCACCAGTGGCAAAAGGTCTTGTTGCACCAGTTCGGCAACGCGGGAAGTGAGCGTGTTCAGCGGCATAATAGGCTCCGTGTTCGGAAATGGGAAAAAAGGCAGGGAGGCCGTCTGAAAAATGGGCAGGGAAGCTGCATTAAACCCGTTTTTCAGACGGCCTTTTCATCAAGCAAAGGCTTGCAGTTCCGGATTGATGTCGGTTTTCGCCAGATTGTTGGTGTAGTTGCACAGCGTTGCCAAAGCCACGCCTAAAACAACTTCTACTGCCTGCTGCTGGCTGTAACCGGCATCGAAGAAGGCTTGCAGCTCGGTATCGGAAACCGCGCCTTTGTTGGCCATTACGGCAATGGTGAAATCGGCCAGCGCGGCCAGTTTGGCTTCTTCGAAATCGGCGGGGTTGACTGCGCGGCTGGCGGCAATCGCATTTTCCGAAAGCAGTTTTTTCAAGGTCGCCAGCTTGGTGTGGCCGGCAACGCAGAAGCCGCATTCGTTGGTTTTGGCGGCGATAATCTGCACCACTTCGCGCTCGCCTGCGCTCAGGGAAGTGTTGCCGTTGAGTTTGCCCACTTCCTGATAAAAGGCCAGCGCTTCGGGCGAGTTAGCCAGAACGCCGATCAGGTTCGGCAGAAAGCCGTTATTTTTCAAAGCGGCTTCCACGCGGGGTTTGGCGGTTTCGGGAGCGGATTCGACGGTGTGTACGGTTAAGCGTGCCATAATGCGGCCTTTCTGAATATCGGGGTTGGTAAGGCTTGGCATAGTAGCGGTTTTCAGACGGCCTGTGAAAGAACGGCTGGCTATGTAGAAGGGGTTTGATAGAACGGAAAGTTATAAAGGAGATTGTTTGGAAAACGGTGAGTCAATTTTTGTATTGGGCGGGGGAGATACTCGGGTCAAGGCCGAGTATGACGGAGCGGTGGAAATAAACAGGACTGTATATTTAAAGAAGCCGTAGGCTGGGCTTTAGCCCAGCAAAAAAATGTTGGATATTCGTACGCCGTATTTGCTGGGCTGAAGCCCAGCCTACAAGTTGAACGACTAATTCAAACCGTCTCGTCATACTCGGCCTTGACCCGAGTATCTTCTCTGATTGCCGTTCGGAAATGCGGAAACAAAAAGGCCGTCTGAAAACCCGATTTTCAGACGGCCTTGATAATGAGAAATCCGGTTTAACCGAACACAGCCCGCAGAATAACGAAACATACTACGGCCAGCAGCGAAGCCGCAGGCAGGGTAATCACCCAAGCCAAGCCGATCGGTTTCATTGCTTTCCAGTTGGCATTGCGGTTGACCAAACCGATGCCGAGTACCGCGCCGACCAGAATGTGTGTGCTGGATACGGGCAGGCCGAGCAGGGAAGCGCCCATTACGACGGAAGCGGCGGACAGTTCGGCAGTAAAGCCCGATGACGGGTGCATTTCGGCGAGGTTGGTGCCGACGGTGGCAATCACTTCTTTACCGATAAACCACAGGCCGACCACCAGCGAAATGCCGAATGTCAGCAAAACAATCGGCGGAACGGGTGCAACCGTGCCGATGTCGCCGGTACGCAAAACGTCCATAATCGCGGCAAACGGGCCGATGGCGTTGGCAATATCGTTCGCGCCGTGGCTGAATGCGAAGCCGGACGCGCTGAATACCTGCATCCACGAGAACATCAGGAACGTGGATTTTGCCAAATCTTTGCGTTTCAGCGTTTTGGCGTAGATAAAAGTGGCCAGCCAGATGCCCGCGCCAATCATCAGAATGGTCACGTAGCTGCTCAAATCGCTCATACCCAAATCAAGGTTTTTCAAGCCTTTGAAAATCAGCATCGCGGAAATCATCATACCGCCGATGGCCGAAATCACCGGTACCCAAGAATGCAGGGCGCGGTAAGTATCGATGCTGGCTTTGCGCTCGTTGATTTCGTGCAGACCTTTGTAATAGGCCGATTCCAGCTCGCTCGGGTCGAAATCCGGCTCGTTGTAGATTTGCGCGTCGCGTGCCATTGCGCTGGCCGCTTCGATTTTTTCCTGCTCCGGCAGTGATTCGAAACGCAGGCGGTGTTCTTCTTTATAGGCTTTTTTCTGCGCTTTCACTTTTTTCAGCTCGGCTTCCACTTTGGTGTTGTAGTCGAGCACGTTTTTCTTCACCAGCGAAAACAGGAAATAGGAAACCATACCGCCGAGCACGGGCGACAGCACCCAAGACGAAGCAATCTTGCCGATTTCGCTCCAACGCACCAAACCGGCCGCGCCTTCCGCACCGCTCAGCAAATAGCCCAACAGTGCCGAACTGCCGACAATGCCGCCGATAATCGCGTGTGTGGTAGAAACCGGCAGGCCGCGTTTGGTGGCGAACAACAGCCACAGCGCCGCCGCCAGCAAAGCCGCCATCATCACAAACACGAAGTCCATCGGGTTCATTCCCATCGAACCCATTGCTTCCATATTGACGATGCCGCTTTTGATGGTATTGGTTACTTCGCCGCCGGCAATCACCGCACCGCTGACTTCAAATACTGCCGCTACCATCAAGGCCTGCGGAATGGTCAGCGTACCTGCGCCGACAGACGTGCCGAACGAGTTGGCCACATCGTTGCCGCCGATATTGAAAGCCATAAATACGCCGAATAAAGTGGCGAGAATGAAAAGCGTTGTGTGGTTGTGGTTGGTATAGCCCAAACCCCAGAAGATGAAGTAGCCGACCATACTGATCAGCATCACAGCAAAAGCCAGATTGGTTTTATACATAGGGCGCGGGACGGTTTTCGTCTGAGCCATAATGCGGAGTCCTTGTGGGAATGAAAAATTGCGCCGCCCGATAACAAAAGGCGGAAAAACAGGTATTATAAATTTAATATTCTTTACTCGAAAGGGCGAAATGAACACAAAAAACGCTTTTCTGCCGCCTGTGCGGCCTTTGCGCTTCTATGCCGTTGTTCCCACGGCGGATTGGGTGGCGAGAATGGCCGCCGCAGGCGTAGATACCGTGCAGTTGCGCAACAAAACATTGAAGGGCGCCGCCTTGGCAGACGAAATCGCACGCTGCGTGGCCATCTGTAAAAATACGCAAACCCAGCTGTTTATCAACGACCATTGGCGCGAAGCCGTTGCCGCCGGTGCATACGGCGTGCATCTGGGGCAGGAAGATTTGGACAGTGCCGATACGGAATTTATCCGCCAAGCCGGCCTGCGTCTCGGCGTGAGTACCCATTCTGTTGCCGAACTCGATCGTGCTTTGTCCGTCCGCCCGAGCTATGTTGCCAGCGGAGCGATTTTTCCGACTACTACCAAAGTGCTGAAAAGCGCGCCGCAAGGGTTGGAAAAGTTACGCGAATATGTGCGGCAGGCAGGTGCAATGCCGGTTGTCGCCATCGGCGGCATTGATTTGACGAATGCACGGGAAGTATTGGCAACAGGCGTTTCCTCGCTGGCCGTTGTCCGTGCCGTAACCGAGGCGGAACATCCGGAAGCCGTGGTGAAGGCGTTTCAGGCCTTGTGGGAATAAGAAAAGGCCGTCTGAAAAAAGCGATACATCGTTTTTCAGACGGCCTTTGTTTGTTTCTCGTGCTTTATTCAAGCAGAAAACAAGTTTTGCCGAATGTTAAATCAAATCCGTTTTGCCAGCTCTTCCGCTTTGCCGACATACAGCGCAGGTGTCAGCGCGAGCAGTTGGGCTTTGGCTTCGGCAGGAATTTCCAAGGCTTCGATAAAGGTTTTCAGCACTTCCGGTGTGATGCCGTCTTTGCCGCGTGTTAAGTCTTTCAGTTTTTCATACGGATTGGCAACGCCGTAGCGGCGCATTACGGTTTGAATCGGCTCGGCCAAGAGTTCCCAAGTGGCGTCCAAATCGGCGGCGAGTGCGGCAGGGTTGGCTTCCAATTTGTTCAGACCGCGCAGGTGGGCGGCGAAACCGAGTACCGCATAGCCTACGCCTACGCCCATATTACGCAGCACGGTGCTGTCGGTCAGGTCGCGCTGCCAGCGTGAAACGGGCAGTTTTTCGGCTAAGAAGCCCAAAACGGCATTGGCCATACCCAGATTGCCTTCGGAGTTTTCAAAGTCAATCGGATTGACTTTGTGCGGCATTGTCGAGCTGCCGACTTCGCCTGCTTTGACTTTTTGTTTGAAGTAGCCCAAAGAGATGTAGCCCCAAACGTCGCGGTTGAAGTCGATCAAGATGGTGTTGATGCGGCTGAGGGTTTGGAAAAACTCGGCCATATAATCGTGCGGTTCAATCTGAATGGTGTACGGATTGAAGGTCAAACCCAGAGATTTTTCAACAAACTGACGGCAGTGGTTTTCCCAATCGATGTCGGGATAGGCGACCAGATGCGCATTGTAGTTGCCGACTGCGCCGTTGATTTTGCCCAAAAATTCTTGCGCTTGCAGGGCTTTGATTTGGCGGTTCAGGCGGTACAGAACGTTGGCGGTTTCTTTGCCCAAAGTGGTCGGCGTAGCAGGCTGGCCGTGTGTGCGGCTCATCATCGGCACGGCGGCCAGTTCGTGCGACATTTGCTGCAATTTAGCGGTAATTTCGGCCAATTTCGGCAAAACAACGGTTTCGCGTGCTTCGCGCAGCATCAGCGCGTGGGACAGATTGTTGATGTCTTCGGAGGTGCAGGCGAAGTGGATAAATTCGCTAGCCGCGCTTACTTCGGCATTGTTTTCAAAACGTTTTTTCAGCCAGTATTCAATGGCTTTCACGTCGTGGTTGGTGGTGGCTTCGATAGCTTTTACTTCGGCGGCATCGTCCAAAGAAAAACCGGTAATCACGCTGTCGATTTCGGCAACGGTATCCGCAGAAAAAGCCGGCACTTCGCCTACTTTCGGCTCGGCCGCCAAGGCTTTCAGCCATTCCAGCTCCACTTTTACGCGGGCTTTCATCAGGCCGTATTCGGAAAACACCGGACGCAGCGCTTCAACGGAAGCGGCATAGCGGCCGTCCAAAGGAGAGAGGGCGGAAATCGGGTTAATCATTGTTGTGTCCTTAGTTTCGGTCGGAAAAAATCGCGCCGATTATACCGCAAACAGCCTGTTTTGGCTGTGGTTTTATGTAGGCAAACAGCGTGAGGCCGTCTGAAAATCCACAAGGAGAGATGAGGCGGGCAAGACGGCTGTCTGTTCAGACGGCCTTCCGGAAATTTGCCTGCTGTTTGCCTATAATTGATGAAATTTATCGGAAATTCGCGTACAATCTGCATATTTTTTAAGCATTTTTAATAAGCAGACGGGAAGGGAACGGACGCAATGTCGAAACACGCTCATCAGGCTCTGCCTTTGTGGTCGCTGGTGCTGCCTTTGGCGGCTTGGGCGCTTTATTTTTTCGGAATCCACAGCAGCGGCTGGCTGCAACTGCTCGGCGGTTTGCTGCTGATGGGCAGCGTTTTGTCGGCCGTGCACCACGCAGAAGTGGTGGCGCACAAAGTCGGCGAGCCTTTCGGTACGATTATTTTGGCCTTGGCGATTACGGTGATTGAAGTTGCGCTGATTGTGTCGCTGATGTCGGCCGGCGGCAGCAATGCCGCGTATCTGGCACGCGATACGGTATTTGCGGCGATTATGCTGATTTTGAACGGCATTCTCGGTTTGTGCCTGATGGTGGGCGGTTTGAAGCACCACGAGCAGTTTTTCGGTAAAAAATCGGCCAGTACCGCGCTGGTGGCTTTGGTATCGATTTTAGTGTTGACGCTGGTGCTACCGAACTTTACAACCAGTACGGCAGGCCCGACATACAGCAATGTGCAGCTGATTTTTGTTGCCGTTGTGTGCTTGGTGCTGTATGCCTCGTTTATTATGATGCAGACGGTGCGCCACCGAGATTACTTTTTGGCGGAAAACGCCGAACAAAACCAGCACGCCGAGCCGCCTCCTTTGAGAACGGCTTTAATCAGCCTGCTGTTTCTGCTGATTTGTTTGGGTGTAGTGGTGCTGATGGCGAAATCGCTTTCGCCGGTGATTGAAGCGATGGTGGTGTCGTGGGGCGCGCCTCAGGCTTTGGTCGGCGTGATTATTGCCGCTGTTGTGCTGATGCCGGAAGGCTTGGCTGCTGTTACAGCAGCAAGGCGCAATCTGCTGCAAACCAGCATCAATCTGGCGCTCGGTTCGGCTTTGGCCAGTATCGGTTTAACTATTCCGGCAGTGGTGATTGTCTGCTTAATGTACGATATTCAAGTGGTGCTGGGTTTGGATATCAAATCGATGGTACTGCTCGGTTTGAGTACGTTTATTGTGATGCTGTCGCTCAACCAAGGGCGTACCAATATGATGTACGGCATCGTACTGCTGGTGAATCTGGCAGCGTATATTTTTACCGTGATTGTGCCGTAAGCGATATGAAAAGGCCGTCTGAAAATAGAGCGGAACTCTGTTTTCAGACGGCCTTTTGTTATGCGGAAATCAGCGTTTCGCTTTGAAAAAGGCAAACCAAACCGTAATCAGTGCAAAAGCAAAAAACAATACGCTCCACACCGGCAGCGGCAAGCCTAAAATCCATTCGCGTGTGCCGCAGTCGCCCAAGCCGCGAACCACAAATTCCCAGTAGTCGAACAGCGGCCAGTCGCGCAGGCGGAACGTCCACGGCGCGCCGCAGCTCGGCCGCATTTCCGGCGGCAGGCTTTGCAGCCAAATCTGATACACCGCCACCGAGCCGCCCCAAACCGCCGGAACGCTCATCAGCAGCGAAGCCGCCAAGCGGCCGCCTTTTTTATTTGTCGGCAGCAGTAAGCAGACGGCTGCCGCCAAAGTAAACGCCATTACTGCGACACGCTGCAAAATACACAAAGG
>JAUNKU010000026.1:0-2694 GCA_030532645.1 Neisseria sp.
CCCAAAACGCGCATTGCAGGCAGGCGCGTGAAACCGTCGATAAAGCGTTGCACGCGGCCGCCTTCGTGATCGACTGCCACAACCAATTCCGGCTCGCGCAGGGCTTTGATGTCGGCCACCAAAGCCGCCAGCTGTTCGGGATTTTGGAAGTTGCGGCGGAACAAAATCACGCCGCCGATTGACGGGTCGCGCAGGCGTTGTTTTTCTTCATCGGTTAGGGTAAAGGCGGCGACGTCAGCCATTACCGGGCCGCGCGGCAGTTGGATTTTTTGCATAAGGTTTCCGTAGATTGGTTTGTTGCCGAGCGGCAGGAAGAGGCTGCTACTGCCATTTCCACGCTCTGCTCTTTCTTGCACTGGTGGGAAAGGGAAGCTTGATATTCGGTTTGCTTGGCGGAACACAGAACCAAGCCTGTTTTCAGACGGCCTTTCGATATCAAGGCCGTCTGAAAAGCAAGGTTTTACGGCTTCGGCAGTGCCAAGAACAGCGCATTGCCGTTGCGGTTGATCAGCAGCGGAATATGTGCATCGTATTGTTCCCATAATTGGCGGAAACCGGCTTCATCGTCCACTTGCTCGCGGCCGACCGACAGCACGACATCGCCGCGGCGCAGGCCGACACGGGCGGCCAAACCTTCGGCTTGGGCAACAACCAATACTTTTTTACCGCCGTTTTGCTGCTCGCTCAACGTTAAGCCGGTGTTTTCAATGGTGAAGCCGTTTTGCGGAGCATTTTGTTCCGACGCATTGCTGCTGTTGTCATCATTATCCGAATGTTTGTCGTTGGTGCTGCCCAGCTGAATGTTCACATCCAAGGGTTCGCCCTTGCGCCAAATACCGAGTACCACTTCTTTGCCCGGAGAAATCGAACCGATCATTACCGGCAGCTCGGTTGAGGCGCGTACTTCTTCACCGTTGACTGAGCGGACAATATCGCCGACCTGCAAACCGGCTCTGGCTGCCGCGCTGTTCGGTAGAACTTTGGCAATCAGCGCGCCGCTCGGTTTGTTCAAGCCGAAAGATTTGGCCAAGTCATAGGAAATTTCCTGAATAATCACGCCGAGCTGGCCGCGCTGTACTTTGCCGGTGGTTTTCAGCTGTTCGGCCACATTCATCGCCACATCAATCGGAATGGCGAAAGAAATGCCCATAAAGCCGCCGCTTTTGCTGTAAATCTGCGAATTGATACCGATGACTTGGCCGCTGAGGTTGAACAGCGGGCCGCCGGAGTTGCCCGGATTGACGGCCACGTCGGTTTGGATAAACGGCGTATAGTTTTCATACGGCAGGCTGCGGCCTTTGGCAGAAACGATGCCGGCGGTTACGCTGCTGTCAAAGCCGAACGGCGCACCGATGGCCACCACCCATTCACCCGGTTTCAGAGATTTGGCATTACCGATTTTGACTACCTGCAAATCGGACGCTTCGATTTTCAAGAGGGCAACGTCCGACTGGCTGTCTGAACCGATAAGTTTGGCGGTGTATTCGCGCTTGTCGTTGAGCACCACTTTGATGTGTTCCATACGGTTCACAACGTGGTTGTTGGTCAGGATATAGCCGTCGGGGCTGATGATAAAGCCGGTACCGAAGCTGTTGTTGTTTTCTTCGTGTTCGTCATTCGGCTGGTTCGGAATCAGACCGCGGAAAAATTGTTCGAACGGGTCGATGCTGCTGTCGGCATCGTTTTGGTTGTCGTTATTGCCGCGGTCGGCGTGAATGCTGACAACGGTTGCGCCTTCCTGTTCCACCAGTTTGGTGAAATCGGGCAGCAGCATATTAATGGTGCCGTTTTCGGTTTTGGTTTCCACATTTTGCACGAAATCATTGTTCGGCTCGGCGGTTTTGCTTTCTTCTTTGTTGCCGCAGGCGGCCAAGAGGAGGGCGCTGACGGCCAAAGCCAGATATTTCGGAGCGGTATTCATATCGTTGTCCTTCGTTTTATTTTGTTGCTTTGCAGAATTTTTTGGGTTTCAGGCGGCGCACAGGTGGATCAAAAACGGTATTCGGGGTTTTGCCTGAGCCTGTGTTTTTCAGACGGCCTGAATCGGTATGGTTTTGCCTTTGTATTCGCATAAATCGCTGACAATACATTGTTCGCACAATGGTTTTTGCGCTTTGCAGGTGTAGCGGCCGTGCAAAATCAGCCAGTGGTGCGCGTCAAGCAGATATTCTTTCGGAATCACGCGCATCAGTTTGTCTTCCACTTCGCGCACGTTTTTGCCGGGGGCAAGCCGCATCCGGTTGCTGACACGGAAAATATGCGTATCCACTGCCATTGCCGGTTGGCGGAATGCCGTGTTCAGCACCACATTCGCGGTTTTCCGCCCTACGCCCGGCAGCGCTTCCAATTCCTCGCTCGTTTGCGGAATTTCGCCGTTATAGCGTTCCACCAGAATGCGGCAGGTTTCGATAATGTGTTTCGACTTGGTTTTGTAAAGGCCGATGGTCTGCGTGTAGGCCATTACGCCTTCCAAGCCCAAATCCAACATTGCCTGCGGCGTGCGTGCGGCCGGAAAGAGTTTGTCGGTGGCTTTGTTCACACCTTTGTCGGTGGCCTGTGCCGACAGCAGAACGGCAATCAAAAGCTCGAACGGGCTGGAATAATTCAGCTCGGTTTGTGGGTGCGGATTGGCTTCCTTCCAGCGGCGGAACATTTCTTCGCGGATCTGTTTGTTCATAGTTTGTTTGTGTTTTT
>JAUNKU010000026.1:2794-14959 GCA_030532645.1 Neisseria sp.
GGTTTACTGGCCGCGCTGCTGTTTGCGGAATGTCCAAGGCGGCGTGGGCGAGCTGTTTTGCCATAAACCGGCGCGGCTGCGGCGTGCTTGCGATTCGGCGGCGGCATAATCGCCGAAAGCATTTTTATTCTGCTTTTTCTTAGCGATGGAAACATAATGCCAAGCGTGGCCGTTTTGGATTTGCGAGAGATTGATGTCGCGGCCGTTCAGCGTGATTTGCGCGACTTCGCGGCCGTATTGGTCGGATTCGAATACCCGCACTTCAACATTTTTCTGCATTACCAAGCGGCTTAATGCTTCGCGGCTGGCTGCGCCGTGCGCCTGATTGCTTTCCGGCGCATCGATGTAGGCCAGACGGATTTTGTGTTTGCGCCCGTCGGTATCGGCAATGCGGACCGTATCGCCGTCGGCAACGGAAACCACGCGGCCGCGGTATTGCTTGGCGGCAGGTGCGGCGGTGCGGCTGGGATTTTTGTCCAGATTCAGCACCTGTTCTGCGGTGCGGATAACTTCTTTCAAACCGCTGCTTTCGGCAGGCATCAGCCCGAACAAACCGAGCAGGGCAACGGCCCACAGCCAGATGTTTTTCATTGAGAACATAGGATATTCCGGAACGCGCAAAAATGCTTATTGTACGCCGTATCGCTTGCTTTGTGCACGGCACGGCGGCGGTTTTACGGTATTTTGACCAAGGCCGTGCGGACGGTTGGTTGTGCGCGGCAAGATTGGGGAAAAAGGCCGTCTGAAAAGCGGATGTTCAGACGGCCTGAAATGAAAAAAACCTGCCTGAATATCAGGCAGGTGTGAGGCAAATGATTAGGCTTTGCGTGCCGGCAGTTTTTCTTTAATGCGGGCAGCTTTACCGGTCAGGCCACGCAAGTAGTACAACTTGGCACGACGTACATCGCCGCGGCGTTTGACTTCGATTTTTTCAACGTTTGGAGAGTACAGTTGGAAAGTACGCTCAACGCCTTCGCCGCTGGAAATTTTACGCACGATTACGCTGCTGTTCAGGCCGCGGTTGCGTTTGGCAATCACAACGCCTTCGTATGCTTGCAGACGGCTGCGGTTGCCCTCTACTACGCGTACGGATACGACAACGGTGTCGCCCGGTGCGAAAGCAGGGATTTCTTTGTTCAGGCGGGCGATTTCTTCCTGCTCTAATTGTTGAATCAGGTTCATTTGTTTTTTCCTAGTTATGATTGGTGTCCTGTTGCTCTTTCAGGATTTCCTGCAAGAGTCGGGACTCCTTTGGGATTAAACTGCGCTTTTCCAATAAATCGGGCCGGCGCGCCAAGGTGCGTTGCAGCGACTGTTTGAGCCGCCACTCGGCAATCAGGGAATGGTTGCCGGAACGTAATACTTCCGGTACGGCCATTCCTTGAAATTCTACGGGTTTGGTGTAATGCGGACAGTCCAAAAGGCCGTCTGAAAACGAGTCCTGCTCTGCCGACTGTTTGTCGCCGAGCACGCCGTCCACCAGTCTCAATACGGCATCGGCCAGCATCATTGCAGGCAGTTCGCCGCCGGAGACGACAAAGTCGCCAATGGCGATTTCTTCGTCCACATACCGCTCAATCAGCCGCTCGTCTATACCTTCGTAACGGCCGCACAGGAGAATCAGATTTTCTTCCTGCGCCAGAGCGGCGGCTTTGGCGTGTGTCAGCGGTTTGCCCTGCGGGCTGAGGTAAATCACTTTGGCCGGGCGGCTAAAACCGTTTTGCACGCTTTCGATGGCGGCTTTCAAAGGCTCGGCCATCATAATCATACCTGGGCCGCCGCCATACGGACGGTCGTCGATGTAGCCCAGTTTGTTGTCGGCAAAACGGCGCGGATTGATTGCTTGGAAATGCCAAAGCCCCTGTTTCAGGGCTCTGCCGGTAACGCCGTGTTCCGTAATGGCGGAAAACATTTCGGGGAACAGGGTAATCGCGCTGATGTTCATCGCTTAATAATCCAAGCCCCAATCGGCGGTAATGATGCGTTTTTCGTTGTCCACGTCGTCGATATAGTGGCCGACAAACGGAATCAGCTTCTGACCGTGTCCGCCTTTGATGACCAGTACATCGTGTGCGCCGGTTTCCATCAGATTGGCTACTTCGCCCAGCGTTTCGCCATTGCGGTTGATGACGGTCATTCCCACCAAGTCTGCCCAGTAATATTCGCCTTCTTCGGCAGGGGCAAAGGCTTCGCGCAGGATTTCGATGGTGTATCCGCGCAGCAGATGGGCTTCGTCCCGGTCATCAATGCCGGCGAATTTGACTTGCAACTCGCCGCCTGCCAATTTGCCGCTTTCTACGGCGAGGCTTTGCGATTTGCCGTCTTTGCTCAAACGCCACTCGGGGTAGTCGAGCAGGCTGTCGGCGTATTCGGTGTTGGCGGCTACTTTAACCCAGCCTTTAATGCCGAATGCGCCTTTGATGTAGCCCATCGCTACCCATTGTTGCGTATTGCTCATAGTTGGTTAAGCAGCAGCTTTTTGCTCTTTAACCAATTTGGCAACTGATTCGCTCAGTTGCGCGCCGTTGCCGATCCAGTGGTTCAGGCGTTCTGCGTCCAAGCGTACGCGCTCTTGTTTTTCGTTGGCAACAGGGTTGTAGAAGCCTACGCGCTCGATGAAGCGGCCGTCGCGACGGTTGCGGCTGTCAGTTACCACGATGTTGTAAAAAGGACGTTTTTTAGAGCCGCCACGGGCCAAACGGATAGTTACCATTGCTGTTCTTTCTTTTAATGAAAATTGGGAATGTATAGAAAACCGCTGATTGTAGGGTAATTTCGGGTATGCGTGCAAGTGTTTGTTACTGCCTTTTCAGGATTGCGGGGATTTTTTCCGCAATCGAGGGAATTTTTTCGCTGATTGTCGGCATTTTGTCGTTTTTCAACGTCATATCCGCGCGCAGCAGTTTGTTGTCGTTTTCAGACGGCCTGAGTGTGAAGCCCAGTTTTTCGGCCAGTTTTTTCATCGGCAGGTTGTCGGCAAGGATTTCCGCGCTGAGGGTTTCGTAGCCTTGGCGCGTGGCTTTGGCAATCAGTTTTTCCATCATAAAGGCGGCCAAACCCTGCCCTTGCATTGCGGTGGAAACGCAGATGCCGAACTCGCATTCGTCGGGAAAGCGCACGGCGGCGGTTTGTGCGAGGCCGTGAATGGTGCCGTCTTTGTCGAAAGCGGCCAGCGCGGTTTCCAGCGGATGGACGGGCTGGCAGAACTGGGCGAGCAGGGCGGCAGGCAGTTCTTTGCCGGCCAGCATAAAACGGGTTTTGCGTGCTTCGTCCGACAAATTGCGGACAAATTCCTGCACGGCTTCGGCATCTTCCGCTTCCAGAGGGCGTACGGTCAGATTGCGGCGGTTTTTGCTGCGGAACGGCACGGCTTCGGATGTGGCGGCCGGTAACAGGCTGTGGCCGCTGCCGTTGCGGTCGGTACGCAGGTTTTGTGTTTGCCACTGTTTGTCGCGGTACACAAAATCGGCGGCCTGCAATTCGGGGAAGCCGAGCCGGATACGGTTGAGCAGGCGCAGCAGGCTTTCCCATTCGGCTTGGGCTTTTTTGTCGCCGGTGTATTCGGCCAAACGGCGTGCGTGGCTGCTTTGGAAAGGCGGCAGAAAGCAGAGCGTGTCTGCGCCGGATACCAACAGCAGGCAGCCGTAGTGTTCGTGTACGCGGTATTGCAGGCGCAGGCCGTCTGAATGACCCAAGGGCGGCAAGGCAAGCGCGGCGGCCAGTTTTTCCGGCTGGCGCAGCACTTTGCGTGCGGCGGCGAAATCCGGTTCAGGGGCTTCGGCCTGCCACGCGCGCGGGCTTTGGCTCTGCACTTTCTTGGCGGCCTGCCAGGCATTCTGCATCAATAAGGTGCGGCGGAATGCGGCGGCATCGGCGAAGTTGTAGAGGCCGTCTGAAAAAGCGTTGTTTTGGGCGAACGGCGTGAGCAGGCAGAGGGCTTTGTCGGCTTGCTGCTGGACTTTGCCGAGCAGGGCGAGCGAGGCCGCATCGGCATCGGGCATTGCCAGCAGCAGTGCGCGGCAGTTTTCATCGGCCAAAGTACGGCGTGCGGCGGCAGCCAAGCTTTGCGGGCTGTTTTCAGACGGCAGCGTGTCGGCGCGGTGGAAGGTAAAGCCGTCTGCCGCGAGCTGTTGGGCGAGCCAAGCCTGTTGGTGGTTGGACAGGATATGCCATTGGTTGCTGCGGTGTTTTTTCGGCAGCACGGCGGCGCGGACGGCGGAACGCAGGTTGTCGGGAGTGAAGACGGCGAGGCAGCCACAGCGTTCGGCAACGTGTACCAAAACGGCTTGTCCGACCGGATCGGTGTGCAGATTGCCGTAGAGAATGATGTTTTTGCGGCGTGCGGCCAAGCGCAGGGCGGCAAACAGCTCGGCCGGCATTTCTTCCGGCGCGATTTGGACGATGAGCGTTTGCACTTGCGTATCTTCGTTCAAATAAGCAATCAGGCGGCTGCTCGGGACGGGCGATTCGGCCGAAAGCGCGAAATAGTGGCTCAAACCGCTGCCGAGCGGCGCAGTCAGCGCGATGATTTCGTCCACGCTGCCTGTGCTGCGGCCGATAAAGGCGGTTTTGCCGGCAAGAGGCTGGACGGTGCGGAAGCGCGAATGTAGGGGCAGCGGCGGAATGCCGAAGCCTTCGGCCGTGCAGCACACGATATTCAGACGGCCTTGCGCCAGTGCGCCGATTTTCTGTTTGCGGAACGACTGCTCCGCTGCTTCGTCTGGGAACAAAACCAGCGCGTTGGCGATGCGGAAGCGCAGGCAGAATTTCACGGCGGTTTCGTAATCCTCGCTCGGGCAGGCGATAACCGCCAAATCGGGCTGGCCTTCCGCTTCCAGTTTCGCCAGCCAAGCGGCGGCGGTGCTGCCGATGAAATTGTGGTGTTTCAGGCTGACGGGCGTGAGCCGGCCGTTATACGACACGGCCAGCGCGGTCATTACCTGTTCGCCCCAGCGTCCGGCGCGCTCGGATGCCCCGATAACGGCGATGTGCTGCGGATTGAACAGACTGTGGAGCGGATGGGTTTTCATAGCGGTTCCGTTTGCGGAAGAAGCGGTTGGATTAATCGTTCGGGCAGCTTGGGGCGGCACGGTCGTTTTGCAGGGAGGAGGCCGTCTGAAAACGGGCGGTTTGCTGCTTGCTTATTTTTTATTTAAACAGCAAGTAAGCGGCATAAGACAGCAAACCGCCGCCCAACAGCAGCCATAAAGCCAAAATACCGGCCAGCAGCAGCGGTTTGATACCGGCGGCGCGGACGGCTTCCCAGCGCGTGGTCAGGCCGAGCGCGAACATTGCGGCGGTCAGCAGCAGCGTATCTGCATTTAAAATGGTTTGGCGGATTTCAGACGGCATCGGCAGCCAGCTGTTCAATGCGATGACGACCAGAAAAGCCGGTACAAACCACGGCAGGACGAAGCGTTTGCTGTTTGCGCCGCCGTTCGGGCCGTTCAGCATCAGCGGCAGCACCATCAGCAACGGTGCAAGCAGCATCACCCGTATCATTTTGGTAATAACGGCCACATCGGCTACTGCCGGATTGACCGCTGCACCCGCCGCAGCCACTTGCGCGACTTCGTGTACGGTTGCTCCGGTGTAAATGCCCCAAGAAAACCAAGCGGCGGCGGAGGCATCGGGCGGCAGCAGCCAAGCGGCCAGCAGCGGATAAACAAACATTGCGGCCGTACCGAATACCACAACTGTGGCAACGGCAACGCCGACATCGCGTTCTTCCGCTTTCAAAACCGGCTGTGCGGCCAATACCGCGGCTGCTCCGCATACCGCGCTGCCTGCGCCCACCAAAGCCGCCGTTTTCTGCTCCAAACCGAAACGCCGCCCCAGCTTGACTGCTAACAGCATGGTAACGCTGAGTACGGCCGCATCGGTCAGCAGCGCAGGCCAGCCGACATACGCTACTTGCGATAAGGTCAGCCGGAAGCCGTACAGCATAATGCCGATACGCAGCAGATGGGTTTTGCTGAACGCGATACCGTGCGCGCACCAGTCCGGTTTGCGTTTGAGCAGCGTATTGCCTGCCAGCATACCGGCCACAATCGCCAGCGTCAGCGGGCTGATGCCCCAAGCGGACAGCGCGGGAATACCGGCGGCGGCCATACACAGCAGGGAAACCGCCAGCAGCGGCAGAAGTTGTTTGATGCCCGGTAAATGTGCCTGCATATTTTGTCTTTTCAAAAATGGTTGGACGGCAGTGCAGCGTAGCGGATTTGGGTCGGTTTTATGTTTTATGGTGTTTTGCAAAACGGCCGTTTTCAGACGGCCTTGCGTTAAAGATACGGTTCCAGCGTGCGGCGCAGGATTTCGGTATCGGTAACGGCGGTAATGTTCGCTTTGCCCAAACGGTCGAGGCCGACAAAGCGCATCGTGCCGCTGCTGACTTTTTTGTCGTGCTGCATATGGGCAATCCATTTTTCAAAAGCAAACTTCGGCGGTGTGTCGGGCAGATTGGCACGGCGCAGTAGGGTTTGCACGCGATCGGTATCGGCGGCAGCCAGTGCGCCGAGCTGCTCGGACAGGCGGCAGGCCAAAACCATACCGGCCGCTACCGCTTCGCCGTGCAGCCAGTTGCCGTAGCCCATCTCTGCTTCGATGGCGTGGCCGAAAGTATGGCCGAGATTGAGCCAGGCGCGGATGCCTTGTTCTTTTTCGTCATCGGCTACGATGTCGGCTTTCATTTTGCAGCAATGATATACCGCTTCGGCGAGCAAATCGGGCTGTTGCGCCATCAGCGCTTCCATATGGTTTTCCAGCCATTCGGTAAACTCAATGTCGCCGAGCAGGCCGTATTTGATAACTTCGGCCATACCGGCGGCAAACTCGCGCGGCGGCAGGGTGTGCAGCACGTCCAAATCGGCAATCACGGCTTGCGGTTGGTAAAACGCACCAATCATATTTTTGCCGAGCGGATGGTTGATGGCCGTTTTGCCGCCGACCGAGGAATCCACTTGGCTGAGCAAAGTGGTCGGAATTTGGATAAACGGCGCACCGCGCTGATAACAGGCCGCCGCGAAACCGACCATATCGCCGATTACACCGCCGCCCAGCGCAATCAGCGTGGTGCTGCGTTCGGCGCGGTTCTGCATCAAACCGTCAAAAATCAGATTGAGCGTTTCCCAATTTTTATGCGCTTCGCCGTCCGGCAGAACCACCGGAAAATGGCGCACGCCGAGCGCGTCCAAGGCCGTCTGAACTTTGGCCAGATAGAGCGGTGCAACGGTTTCGTTGGTAATGACGGCGGCGGTTTTGCCGATATGCGGCGCGAGCCGTTCGGCCAGTGTGTCGAGCAGGCCGCTGCCGATGTAAATCGGATAATGATGGGAAGGCGTGAGGACGTTGAGCGTACGCATAATGAATCAATCCTGTTGCAGAAGGCTGATGAGTTCCTGAATGTTTTTCGGGCTGCTGTGTGCGCCGGATTCGTAGATATGGTCGGCGGCAGCGCGGTACACGGCATCGCGTTGGGCGTATAAATCCTGCAATTTCGCCAACGGATTGTCCACTTGCAGAAGCGGCCGGTTTTTATCGTAGCGCGTGCGTTCCAGCAGCACTTCGGGCGCGGCGTGCAGATAAACGGTGGTGCCGCGCGCTTGCAGGCAGCGGCGGTTGGTTTCGCGCAAAGGTGCGCCGCCGCCGGTAGCCAAAACAATGCCCTGCTGCCGCGTCAGCTCGTCGATGACCGCTTCTTCGCGCAAGCGGAAACCGGCTTCGCCTTCGTGGGCGAAAATGGTGGGAATGTCCACGCCGGTACGTTCGCAGATAACGTGGTCGCTGTCGTAAAACGGTACGCCGAGCTGCTGGGCAATCTGCCGGCCCAAAGTGGTTTTGCCCGCGCCCATCAGACCGATCAGGAAGATGTTGGTGTGTTTCGTCATAGCGCCGATTGTAACCGAAAACGGGCGGATTGAGGCCGTCTGAAAACGTTGTTTTCGGTTTTCGGGAAGTTTGTTTGACGTTGTTGGTGCGGTGTTTTCAGACGGCTTTTGTGTGATTGAAGAAGTCTTTGAGTGTTGCGTTTAACTTTGCGTGCCACCGCCTTTCTTCGGCAAAGCAAAGAAAGGCCGGCGGCAGTTGCAGGTTTGCTGTGCAAACTTTCCTCATTGTGCCTGCGGACAAGCTGGATTGAATAAACGGAACTGTAAATTCCAACAAACCCGTCATACTCGGGCTTGACCTGAGTATCTCACCCGTTGAAACATCGGCAATGTTCCAAGCGGCGAAACAATGAAAACCGGTGTGCAGCAAACCTTCATTTTCAGACGGCCTCAAAACGCTTCGCCGCCGCGCCCGATAATGCGGGGCGTGATAAACACCAAAAGCTCGTTGTGCGACTGATTGCGTGCGCGGTATTTGAAGAGGTTGCCGACATACGGAATATCGCCGAGCAGCGGCACTTTGCGCACGGCATTGCTGCTGCTTTCTTCATAAATGCCGCCCAGAACGAGCGTGCCGCCGTTTTCCACCATTGCGCCGGTTTGCAGTTTTTGCGTGCGGATACACGGTTCGCTGGCCGTACAGCCTTCGTCCACCGAATCCTTGTTTACCTTGATTTCCATCAGGATTTGGCCGTCCGGCGTGATGCTGGGCGTAACGGTCAGGCCGAGTACCGCCTTTTTGAAGCTGACGGAAGTCGCGCCGCTGGACGTGGATTCTTCATACGGAATTTCCGTACCGGCCTCAATCACTGCTTCTTTGCGGTTTTGCGTCAGAATGCGCGGGCTGGACACAATCCGCGCACGGTTCTGCGCTTGCTGTGCCGCCAGCTCCAAGCCGAGTGCGCCGGAGGAAAGCGAGCGGATAAGCGCCACGCTGCCGGTGGCGGCCAAAACAGGCAGATTGACGTTTGGGCCGAGCGCGTATTCGGCGTTCGGCGCATTGCCTCGGCGGAAATCGTTATGAGCGTTGCGGTTGTCCCAAGCGTTGTCGAGATTGTTGCTCCACGCGTGGCGCGAAGTAGCGCCGGTAAAGCCGAATTTCACGCCCAAAGCGCGCGACAAACCTTCGCTGGCTTCTACGATTTTTGCTTCAATCATCACTTGCTCGGCCGGTACGTCCAACTCGGCCAGCAGCGCAGACAAGCGTTGCAGCGCGGCGGCGTGGTCGGTAGCAATCAGCGTATTGCTCGGCGCATCGGCACGCAGGCTGCCGCGTGCACTGACGATGCCGCCGTCGGTTTTGTCCGAACCGTTTTCCGCTTTCAGCAGCTTGGCCAGATATTCCGCATTGCGGTATTTGAGGTGGAACGTGCGCGTTGCCAGCGGCACGGCTTGGCCGGCTTCCTGCGATTGTTTGAGCAGTTCGCTGCGCGGCAGCACCAAAATGGTGTTCCCGCGCCGCTGCATAGCGAGATTTTTGGCCTGCAACACCAAATCCAAAGCCTGATGCCACGGAATATGGTGCAGCGTGAGCGTTATTTTGCCGTTTACGCGGTCGTCCGCCACGATATTCAGCCCCGATTCTTTGGCCAGAATCTGCAAAACGGTGCGGATGTCGATGTTTTGGAAATCAACCGAAATTTTCTTGTTTTCAGACGGCATTGCGGCAGCGGATACCGGCGCGGAGCAAGCCAGCGTGCAGAGCAGGGCGGAGAGGAAGAGGGCGGATTTCATAGCAAACTCCGTAAAACGGTGCGCGGTTCGGCGGAACATTGCGCAGGGTTGGACGGCAGTTTGTGCAGCGTGTGATTCGGGGTATTCAGACAGCCTTGGCGGCCGTTTCTATTTATGATGTGAAACTTTTGGTACAGCGGAAAATAAATGTAATCGCTTTTGCAGGCAGACGGCAAACGGTTTTACGTTTTACTGTTCGGCTTCTTCGTTTTCTGCTTCGTTTTGCTTGGCGGAGCGGCGTTTGCCGTCTTTTTCAGACGGCATCTCTTCGTGGTATTTCGGCAGTTTGACGGTTCGGCCGTTGCTCAGCTTGACCGTTACCACATCTGTTTCTACGGCAGTCAGTTTGCCTTTGCCGAGCGTGCCGCCCGGTGCAATGCGGTACACATAGCCGTCTTTTTCCAATAAAGCGGTGCGGCGTTTGCCGTTTTGCACCGAGCCGACATAATGCCAAGCAGCCCATTCGTCTTGCGCGGCCGGGGCGGTATCGGCGGTTTCCGAAGCGGAACGGGCGTTGTTTTCCGCTTCATCATTATCGACTGCCGCGTTTTTCAGACGGCCTTGGTCGAAGGCGTCAGGCACATTTTGCTGCAATTTTTCTGCACCGCCTGTTTCTGTTCCGGAGGCAGACTGGTTGATTTCAGCAGCAGGCGGCTGCGGTTTTTCCACATTCAGATTACGGCGTATTTCGTGTTGCGTTTTTGCCGGCCAGTCGTGCAAATCTTCGCCGCCGCAGGCATTCAGCAGCGCGCAGCAGGCGGTCAGGTAAATGCGTTTGTTCACGGCGCGTCCTCCGTTTCTTTTCCGGCGTTTTCTGCTGCTGATCCGGTATCGGGCGCGGCCAATAATGTGGCGGCGGCCTGCATTTGCAGCATACCGTTTTCAGTGTTGCGGATATGCAGGCGGCTTAACAGCAGCGGCTCGGGCAGCCCGGCCAGCGTGCGGATAAAGCCGCTGATTTGATTGTGCGTGCCGTTGAGGGAAAACGAGGCGGTTTGCGCCGATAAGCCGTTATGTTGTCCGCCCGGCTGCGGCGTGAAACTGTCCAAATGCAGCGAATGCTGTGCCGCTGCTTGGCGCAGCGTATCCATCAGTTGCGGAACATCGGCGCGTTCGGGCAGGCGGATGCCGTCTGAAAAACGGCGCAGTTCGGCCAACTCCTGCGGCAGTTTTTCTGCCCGCAAAGTTTGTTCGGCACGGCGGCGGTAATCGTTTTTCAGCTGAGTTTCTGCGGCTTGCGCATCTTGCAGGGTGTTCAGACGGTCTTCCAGTAATCCGAACCACGCGGCCACCCAAACCAGTAATAAGGCTGCTGCGGCTGCCAAATAAGGCGTGGCCGGTGTGCTACGGAGCAAGTTTGCAGGTTTCATTGTTCCGCCTCCGTTTTGTTTTGTTGCCCGGCTTCTGCCGCATTCGGCCGCAGCAGTATCGTGAAATGTTGAGCGCCATTTTCAGCGTTGCGTTTTTGCAACAGCAGCTCCGCCGTAAACGCCCAATCCGCAGCATTGAGCGCGCGCAGCGTTTGTGCGGCGGTTTCTTCATCGGCTGCCGCACCGAGCAAACGGTAGCCGCCGTTATCGGGCGCAAGCTCGGTCAGCACGGTTTCAGACGGCATTGCTGTATTCAATGTCTGCCAGAACAAGGCCGTCTGAATACGCTGCTCTGCCACGCCAGAAAGCAGCTTCTGCTGTTGCAGCAATGCTGCTTTTTCGGCGCGTAAGGCGGCACTTTGCTGATATTGCGTATCGAGTTCGGCCAAAGCGTTTTGCAGCAAAGCGTTGCGCTGTGCTTGTTGCGAGGCGGCGTAATCCAGCGCAAAAGCGGCAATGGCGGCAGTCAGTGAGCCGAACAAAACGGCGGCGGCCATCTGTTTTCTGACGGGCGAAACTGTATTTTTTGTGCTGTCGGGCAACAGATTGACGCGGTGGGCGGTCGGATAAAGCTGCTGCAAGGCCAAACCGAAAGCCAAGTTGAAATCGGCCGCCCGTTCCGTCCATTCTTTGTTTGGTTGGTCGGAGTACTCCGGAAATCCGGCAGATGCGGCGTTTTCAGACGGCCTCAGCAGCAGCGGCGGGCAAATGTATTCGGCGGCAATATTGCATTCCTGCTCGACGGCTTGCGGCAAATCCGCTTGTTGCGCGGCGCGTCCCATCAGGAAAATCCGTGCAGGTTCGGCGGATGAATCTTGTGCAGGAAAGGCGGCGGAAGTGCGGTAAAACTGCAAAAAGCGGCAGATTTCCTGTGCGGTTTGTGTGGAGAAAGTGTTGTTGATTTGCAACGGATAAGCGGCGGCGTTCGGCGCGGTAGCAGAAAGCGGCAGCGCTTGTGTGTAAGCGATTTGCCCTTGCTGCAATACGATGCCGAGCATTTCGGCGGCATTCAGCACAATCAACGTGCAAGTCTCGGCGGGATTTTCCGCCGCTTCCGCTTGTTGTGATTGCCAATACAGGAAGGCATCGGCATAAGCCGTCCACTCTGTGCCGAGTATGCTTAAAGAAAGGCTTGCGCCTTCATAGGCTTCCGTCAGTGCTTCTGCATCGGCGCG
>JAUNKU010000027.1:0-9977 GCA_030532645.1 Neisseria sp.
AAGCCTTTGCTGGCTGCCGATTTCAGCGGCCGTGCTGCGGTGATGCCGTCTGAAAACAGCGTACAAAATGAAGACAAGCCGTCTGTTTGGGACGAGCGTTTGCGTGAATTGGAAGCCGAACGCGCAGCAGAGGAGATTGAGCAGGCCGATGAAACCGAAGCGTATTTCGGTGCGGCTGCTCCTTGGGCGGACAATGAAACCGTTGACGGCGAGTTTACCGAGATGGACGAGGCCGACGATGATGCGGCCGAACAGACCGAAGAAGCCGATGTTTCAGACGGCCTTGATGCGCGTTTGCCGGGGCTGAATCTGCTGCTGCCTGCGGAATACAATCCCGAAGCCGCGCAAAGTGAAGAAGCTTTGCTGGAAAACGGTATTGTAATTGAAGAAAAATTGGCCGAATACCGCGTGAAAGTCAAGGTGCTTGATGCCTACGCCGGTCCGGTGATTACGCGCTACGAAATCGAGCCGGACGTAGGCGTGCGCGGCAGTTCGGTAATGAACTTGGAACGCGATTTGGCACGCTCGCTGGGCGTGTCGTCTATCCGTGTGGTGGAAACCATTCCCGGCAAAACCTGTATGGGCTTGGAGCTGCCGAACCCGAAACGCCAGATGATCCGCCTGAGCGAAATTTTCGCTTCCGATGCCTTCCAAGAAAGCAAATCCAAGCTGACGCTTGCGCTCGGCCAAGACATTACCGGCCAGCCGGTGGTAACCGATTTGGCGAAAGCGCCGCATTTGTTGGTGGCCGGTACGACCGGCTCGGGTAAATCCGTCGGCGTCAATGCAATGATTTTGTCGATGCTGTTCAAAGCTTCGCCGGAAGACGTGCGCCTGATTATGATTGACCCGAAAATGCTGGAACTGAGCATTTACGAAGGCATTCCACACTTGCTCGCGCCGGTGGTAACCGATATGAAGCTGGCTGCCAATGCTTTGAATTGGTGCGTAAACGAAATGGAACGCCGCTACCGCCTGATGAGCTGGATGGGCGTGCGGAACATCGTCGGCTACAACAAAAAAATCAAAGATGCCGCCAAAGAAGGCGAGAAGTTCGGCAATCCGTTCAGCCTTACGCCCGATAATCCCGAGCCGCTGGAAAAACTGCCTTATATCGTGGTGGTAGTGGATGAATTTGCCGACTTGATGATGACCGCCGGCAAGCAAATCGAGCAGCTGATTGCCCGCATCACGCAAAAAGCACGCGCGGCCGGTATTCATCTGATTCTGGCTACGCAACGTCCGAGTGTGGACGTGATTACCGGTTTGATTAAGGCCAATATTCCGACCCGCATCGCTTTCCAAGTATCAAGCAAAATCGACAGCCGCACCATTCTCGACCAAATGGGTGCAGAAGCGTTGCTCGGTCAGGGCGATATGCTGTTCCTGCCGCCCGGCACCGGCTATCCGCAGCGCGTGCACGGCGCATTTGCTTCTGACGAAGAAGTCCACGAAGTGGTGGAATACCTCAAAAAAACCGGCACGCCTGACTACATCGACGAAATCCTCAGCGCGCCCGGCAGCAGCGAAGATATGTTCGGCAACGAACGCGGCGAAGGCGAACGCGATCCGCTTTATGACGAAGCAGTCGCCTGCGTGATTAAAACGCAGAAAGCCAGCATCTCCGCCGTTCAGCGTTATCTGCGCATCGGCTACAACCGTGCCGCCAATCTGGTGGAACAAATGGAGGAAGACGGCATCGTTTCCGCCGCAGACGGCTCCGGCAAACGCAGCGTGTTGGCCAGAAGCAGCGATTGAGTGCAGATTTCAAGGTGAATACAAACCGCCGCTCCGTAAAATGGGCGGCGGTTTTTTTGAGTGCTTGCTTTGGAAAGGCCGTCTGAAAAGCAGGGTTTTCAGACGGCCTTTGGCTGTGTTCAGCTTTGCAGATGTTCGATTTCGCCGTTATTGCCGACCATCCAAACTTGCAGGCCGCCTGTTTTCTGCACAATGCGGCGCAGCCGTTCGGGCGGGCTGACGGCCAGCGCGGTGGACAGTGCGTCGGCACGGGCGGCAGAATTGGCCATTACGCTGATGCTTTGGTAGAGCGGCGTACTTTTTCCGCTGGCCGGATCGAACAAATGGGTGTAGCGGCCGCTTTCGTCCAAAACCGTACCGTAGCCGCCGGAAGTTGCCAGAGCTTGGTTGCGTAAGGGGACATTCAGCAGGATTTCATCGGTTTTCGGCTTGCGGATACCGGCCTGCCAAGTGTGGTTGCCGATGGCGCGGATTTCGCCCAAATCTGCCAGAGCGGTATCGATGCCGCGGCTTTGCAGCAGAGCGCAGATGCGGTCGGTGATGTAGCCTTGCGCGATGCCGTTGAAAGACAGCGCCATTCCGTGTTTGGCAAAACGGATTTCGTTTTCATCAAAAAAAACGTGTTGCAGCCCGACTTTGGCGGCGGCTTCGGCCAATGCTCGCTCGGGCGGCGGCTGTTGCGGATTTTTCTGAAACCAGCTGCTGTAAAACTGCCAAAGCGGCTGGATAGTGGGGTCGAATGCGCCTTCGCTCAGGCGGTGGATTTCACTGCTGAGGCTCAGCAGTGTGAGAAAGTCGGCAGGCGGATTTTTCAGACGGCCTTCGCGGTTCAGGCGGACAATCAGGCTGTCGTCGCGGTACAGGCTGAACAGTTTTTCCAAGCGTTCCACTTCCGCCAAGGCGGCTTTGACTGCCTGCGCGGCCGTCTGACGGTCGGCGTGGTAAAGCCTCAGTTCGGCACCGCTGCCCAGCGCGATACCCTGCCAGACAAAAGGTTCGGGCAGGGTTTCTTCACCGCCGTTCACGGTCTGCCGCAGCAGCCAAGGCGTAGCCAAGCCGAGCAGGGCGGCAGCCCCCAACAACGTGCGGCGGTTGATCGGTTTCATTGGAAAATATAGCTTTCGGGCATTTCATCGAAGCGGACGATGCGGCCGCCGTTGCGGGCAACGAATGCCTCCGCATCGCTGCGTTGGGCGAACGGCAGCGCATCTTCCGAGCCCATTCCGCCGGTAAAGCCGCTTTCAATCACATAAAACGCTTGATCGGCTTGGGTCCACGCATTGTCGGCGTTCGGCGTGTTCCAATCCTGCACTTTGCCCATATCGGTAACATAAATCACCTGAATGCCTTTCGGCTCTTCGGGCAGCTTGGTGTAGCCGAACATTTGGCGCACGGTGGAAAACCAAACCGGTTTGTCCGGCTGGCCGTTGAGGAAGATTTGCGCTTTCGGGCCGGTGTGTTCCGACAAATTCATACTGCAATAATGGCCGACGGCCTCATCGGTAATCGCTTGCGGTGTAGGCAGCTCGGTGGCGGCAGGCGAGCCGCAGGCGGCTAAGATAAGTGCGGCCAGCAGGGCGGGCAGGGATTTCATAGAAACTCCGTTTGCGGTAAAGGGTTGGGAATGCCGTCCGGCAGGAATGTTGGGTTTTATTTTGGCTGTGTAGAAACCTTGCGGAATTTTGTTTTAGCTACGCAGAAACTCCGCTAGCGCTCCGTTTTCAGACGGCCTTGTGATTTAAATTCTTCGGCGGTTGAACAGCCAAACGGCCAAGCCGAAGGGCAGGGCAATCCATAAAAATTGTGCTGCGAGCAATATCGGGCGGCCGAGCGTCAGTTTGCCGCTCAATCCGGCCATACCGGCATACATTGCCGTGTTTTCCGAGCCGGTCAGGTTCAGCAGGCGGTAGATGTCGGCAGGATTGGCGAGCAGTACGGCTTCCAGCAGCGGCGCGCTGATGTTTTGTCCGGTGTCGGCTACCAGAATCCCCAGCAGTGCCATATCGAAAATCACCACAAAAAACAGCCATACGCCGACGGCGATGCCGGCCGCTGTGCCGCGTTCTTTGACTTTCGCGCTGACGGCGTAGCCCATCGCCAGAAACGATGCGCCCAGCAGAATGCTGGCGGCAATCATTCCGAGAAACGGCAGCCAAACCGCCGCATTGAAGCCGCCGCCGGCCAGTTGCAGCGCCAGACCGGCCAAGCCGTAGCCTGCACTCGTAGCCAGCGCGAGAATGACGGTGTGGCCGATGAATTTGCCGATTAAAATCTGGCGGCGTGAAACGGGATAGCTCAACAGCAACAGCATCGTGCCGCGTTCGATTTCGCCGATAACGGCATCATAGGCCAGCAGCATTGCAATCAGCGGAATCAGAAAAACCGACAGGCTCGACAGGCTGACAACGGTTACAGTAAGCGGATCGGCTTTGACCGAGCCGGTGGGTGCGCTGCCCAAAAAACCGAGCGACAAGGCCAGCGCGGCCAGCAGCAGCGTTGCCGCCAATACCCAGCGGTTGCGCAGGCTGTCGCGGATTTCTTTGTGGGCGATAATCCAAACGGGGTTCATTGTTTTTGCTTGTTCCTCTGGCGAATTTTATCGGGAAAACGCGCCTTGCTTGTTGCGGTTTTGCCGCTCGGGAGCGGAAAGATAAAACTTTATTTTTGAAGAAACTCTGCCAAGGCTTTGTTTTTTGCTGCGCAGAAACTCCGTTTTAGCTTCGCAGAAGCTTTGCTTTCAGACGGCCTTCGGCGGCAGTGTTTTACATCGGTTCAAATATCTTCGCGTTTGAGCAGCTCGGCATACATTTCGTCCAACGAAGGCGTATGAATGCGGATATGGGCGAGATTGTCCAAACTGCCGAGGCTGTGCAGCAGGCGCGTTTGTTCGTCGGCGGGGCATTGCGCGGTGTAGAGGCCGTCTGAAAAATGCCACGGAGCAGGTAATTCGGCAGGACGGTTCAGCCGCACGGTAACCGTGGTCGGCAGGCGGCTTTGGCTTTGCAGCTCGGCCATTGTCCCATCGGCGGCTTTATGCCCGTTTTTCATCACCACAATCCGGTCGGCTTTGCCGTCCAGCTCCGCCAGCGCGTGCGTACTCAGCAGTACGGTTGCGCCTTCGGCTTTCAGCTCTTCCACGATTTGGTAGAACATCTGGCGCGAAGCCGGATCAAGGCCGGTGGTCGGTTCGTCAAACAGCAAAACCTGCGGCTTGCCCAGCAATGCCTGCGCCAAAGCCAAACGCTGGCGCATTCCTTTGGAATAAGTACCCACCCGTCGGGAAGCGGCCTGTGCGATGCCGACGCGGGCGAGCAAATCGGCATTGGCGGCGGTATTCAAGCCTTTCAGCTTGGCGTAGAAATCCAGCGTTTCTTTGCCGGTCAGCGCCGGATGCAGGGCAACGGTTTCCGGCAGATAGCCGGTTTGGCGGCGGACGGCGGCATCGGTACGCAGCGAAACAGGCTCGCCGAGCAGGGAAATTTGTCCGGCAGTCGGCTCGATTAAGCCCAAAATCAGTTTGATCAGCGTGGATTTTCCGGCGCCGTTGTGTCCGGCCAAGCCGACGCATTCTCCGGCGGCCAGCGTCAGGCTGACGTTTTCCACCGCAAAGCGGCCGCCGTACTGTTTGCTGACATTTTCTAATGCAATGCGTGTGTTCATAAGGTTTCTTGGTAGCGGTTGAATGTGGCGTTGTCGGGCGGCGACATCAGCGGTTTGCTGTCGGTTACGCCGCCGGGCAGAATGGCCGGAAACTGCGCCTGCGCCCATTTGACAATGCTGACGGCGGGGCTGTTCATCAGCAGCCGCGCGGCAGGTGCACGCCATAACACTTGGTCGATAATGCCGTTCGGACGGTAGGCGTGGTCGGCAATGCCGTCGCCGTCTAAATCGAAGCTGCTGTTGTCGCTCCAATAATTGCCGCGCCCGTCTTCGGCCCAGTCGAGAAAGCGCGTACTGACGTATTTAATCTGGTTTTGATTGTCGATAAAGGCGTTGTTCTGCACCTGCGTGCCTTCGATGGCCGCGGTGAAATGAATGCCGATGGCGCAGTTTTGGAAACGGTTGCCGGTGAGTTTGTTGTAGTTGGCATTGTAGGCGAACACGCATTTGTCTGCGCCGTCAATCACATTGCCGCTGATTTCGGAATAGTTCGCATAGTTCAGCATCAAGCCTTGGGCGGTGCTGTTGCGCGCAATATTGTCGCGCACTTTCAGCCGTTCGGAAAACATAATGGCGTAGCCGATTTCATTGCCGTCTGAAAAGTTGCCGCTCACTTCGCTGTCGTTGGTGTACATATAATGCACGGCGTAGCGCAGTTTGCTGAAACGGTTGTTGCGGAAAATATTGTGGCGGCTGGTATTGGAGAAAATGCCGTCGCGTCCTTGCGAAATATCGTTGTCTTCCACACGCGCGCCGGGGGCGTTCCACACGCTGACACCGTTGCCGCGTTCGTTGCGCCGCAGTTTGGCATCGCCGACAATTTTATTGGCGCGGACCACTGAATCCGCCGCGCCGTGCAGCCACACACCGACCGAGTTGTCCAAAATATCGTTATGCTCGATAAGCGCGCGTTCGGCAGTTTGTTCCAGATAAATACCGGCATCCATCGCAGGCAGGCTGCGGCCGGAGCGGCTGACCGTCAGATTGCGCAGGACGACATCGGGCGCGGTAACGGATACGGTACGGCCCGAGCCGTCGCCCCGGATTTCGGCGCGGCGGTCTGCCGGGCCTTCGATGGTCAGCGGTTTGCTGATGATGATGCGGCCGTTATATTGTCCGGCGGACAGGCGCAGTGTGTCGCCTGCGGCGGCACGTTCGACGGCGGCTTGCAGATTGCTGCCGGCCGCTACGTCAATCACAGCGGCCGAGGCCGTCTGAAAAACGCTGCCGGCCGCCAGACAGAGCTGGGCGGAGAGAAAGTGTGTGTATTTCATAGGGGAACTTGTGTTTTACAGCCAAACCTTCTGTTACCAAAAGGCTTGGCTGTAAAGGCCGTCTGAAAGTGAAGCTCCGGCGGAGCCGGAACGGAGGACACAATCCGCTCCGACTTCCGCAGAAACTGCACGCTGCTTGGTTTCAGACGGCCTGTTCAGTCGGGAAAGCTAAACCTTATTTCGGTTTAACAATCATTTGACCGGACATTTCCATATGCAGTGCGTGGCAGAACCATTGGCAGTAATACCAGTGTACGCCCGGCATTGCGGCGGTGAAGGTAACGGAAGCGGTGGCTTGCGGGCCGATTTCCATTGCTACGCCGTGGCCTTCCAGTGTGAAGCCGTGGGTCAGGTCTTCGATGGTTTCCATATTGGTTACATATACGGTTACCTCGTCGCCTTCGTTCACTTCAAACGACGGCAGGCTGAACACCGGTGCAATCGCGGTCATATAAACGCGTACTTTGTTGCCGTCGCGGATAACGTTGGCCGCTTTTTCCAGCTCTACACCGTCTTTTTTCGCCTGTTCCAAAGCTTCTTGCCACATCCAAGGATCTTGGCGGTTCCACGTTTTGTTCGGGTTTACTTTGGACGCAGCCACCAGCATCATATCGTGCGGCTCGGCGAAGCTCGGGCCGTCGTGTACCAGCTTCATTTCGTCGCCGGAAATGTCGATCAGCTGGTCGTTTTCCGGTTTCAGCGGGCCGACGTTCAAGAAACGGTCTTTCGAGAATTTGTTCAAAGAAACCAGCCATTTGCCGTCTGCTTCTTTGGTTTCGCCCATTGTCGAGTGGTTGTGGCCCGGTTGGTAGTGAACGTCCAGTTTCTGAACGATGTATTCCACTTTCGCATCTTTGTTTTGGTAAGCCTCGATGGCTTTGGCGATGTTCCATTTCACCATCTGGCTGTCGATAAACAGCGTGGTGTAGGCAAAACCGCGGCCGTCGAATGCGGTGTGTAACGGGCCCAAGCCCAATTCAGGCTCGGCTACCACTACATCGCGTTCTTTGATTTTACCGGCGAACAAATCGTCCAGCTTGTGTACGTCCAACACGGTTACGGTTGGCGACAGTTTGCCGTTGAGCATAATGTAGTTGCCGTCCGGAGAGGCGTTACAGCCGTGCGGAGAGTTTGGCACGGGAATGTAGCGCGTGTAAGGCGAATTGGCTTCGGCGCGGCCGTCCAATACTTTCACGCCGCCGATTTCTTTGTAGTCGCCTTTTTTGATGCCTTCTTCGATGGCAGCGATGTTGAACACCACGCACCAGTCTTGTTCGTTGGCCGAAGCATCGGTAACGTTCAGACCTTTTTCCGAGTTGTAGCAGGTGGAGAAGGAGTATTTGCCTTGGTAGTCGGCATCGCCGTTATCCAAGTTGCCGTCCACCATTACCTGCCAAGCGACTTCCATTGTTTCGCCGTCGATGGCGCTGTACACCGCCCACCAGTTTTTCTTCGGATCGTCCAGCATTGTACCGTTGTTCGGTACGGGAACGATGTGCTCGCCGTTGGCGAATACATAACCGGTTTTCGGGTAACGTTGCGGACGCAGGCCGTGTACGCCCGATACGTTCGGGATTTCTACGACTTTGTCGGTTTTCATTACATCGCAGCGGATACGCGCCACGCGGTTGTTCGCTTTATCGTTTACATAAACGTAGCGGCCGTCGTAAGTGCCGTCTGTAAACGACATATGCGGGTGGTGCAGGTCGCCGTTCGGCAATACCGGCTGGCCGGTTTTTTTCAGGTAGTCGCGGGTGGCCGGTGTCAGATTGGCGTTCAGAATATTGCGGCTTTCATTGGTGCGGCCCCAACCGGTGGCGCTGCACATATTGAATACCGGAATGCGTACCAGCTCGCGCATAGACGGAATGCCTAAAACGCGCAGTTCGCCCGATTGACCGCTGGAACTGAAACCGTAGTATTGGTCGAGCTCGCCCGGGCCGACATAATCGGCAGGGTGGCCGCCGCCGGTTGCAGCGGAAGCGGCAGCCGATGCGTTATCGCTGCCTTGGGCGCAGCCGGTCAGCAAAGCGGCCAAGCCTGCGCCGGAAGCGGCGGCTGTGCCGAGGAAGGAGCGGCGGCTGAGGGTGGGTTTGTCTTGTTGCGACATCATTACTCTCCGTTTGTCAGAAAAAGTCGTTCGGCTGTTGAGGGTTCCGGAAGCCGGTTTTGCGGAACAGAACCGGCTTTGGCTGTTTCAATTTTATTGAAATCCGGTGTTTTCAGACGGCCTTTGCGACGGGTTAGTTAATCTTGCGGTGCGCCGTCCGTTTTCTTGCGGGCGGAAGGCACAAAGTGGACGACTTGCTCGTTTTGCGCAGCCTGTGCTTCGGCTTTGGCAGCGGCTTGTTTGGCTTTTTTCTTATTGGTGGCAACCACTTGCGGACAGCGTGTCGTATGGTGGTAAAGCACTTGGCAGTTCAGGCATTGGATACACTCGTTCGGGTTGATGTCGCCCTCAGGGTGAATGGCCTGAACGGGGCATTCGTTGGCACAGAGCTGACAAGGATTGCCGCACATATGATAGCGGCGCAGCCAGTCGAAAATCCGCAAACGCGCCGGAACGGCCATTGCCGCGCCCAAAGGGCAGAGATAGCGGCAGAAAAAGCGTTCGACAAACAAACCGGCAGCCAGCAGGGCAACGGCAAACAGCACCCACCACCATTCGCGCATAAATTTCAAAATAATGGCGGTTTTAAACGGCTCGATTTCGGCGTAATGCTCGGCCGTGCCCAAGTCGTACAGCGAAATGCCGAACAGCAGCATAAAGATAACGTATTTCACTGCCGACAGGCGCGTGTGCAGGGTAAACGGGATTTTCAGCTGTTTCAGGCCGAGTTTCTGCGCTGCTTGGTTGCTCAATTCCTGCAATGCGCCGAAGGGGCAGAGCCAGCCGCAGAATGCGCCGCGGTTCCAGAACAGCAGGGATACCGCCGTGGCACTCCACAAGATGAATACAATCGGATCCATCAGGAAATAATCCCAGCTGAAACCGTTACGCAGCGAATCGGTAAAGGTTAAAACGTTTACCACGGAAAGCTGCGCTTGCAGATACCAGCCGATGTAAAACAGGCTGAACAGCAGGAAAGCGGTACGGAAGCGGCGGAAAAATACCGGACGGCGGGCAAATTGTTCCTGAAAGAAAAATACGCAGCCCAAGACCAGCAAAGACAAAGTAACCAAGCCGATATGCCATTTTTTCTCTGCCCAAATCTGTTTCCACAGCTGCGGCGCGGCTTCGCTTTCTGCGAGATCGGCAGCTTCTGCGGCGGCATCGTTTGAGGC
>JAUNKU010000027.1:10077-13192 GCA_030532645.1 Neisseria sp.
TCCTGCTTGTCGGGATTGACCATACGGCGCGGACGGGTGGCGGTTTGCGGTTCGGCAGCGGCGGCAGATGCGCCGTTTTCGGCCGCTTTGCCGTCTGAAAACGCCTGCGGCGTACCCAAATGATAGGTGCGGATAATCGCTTTGGCCGAACGCTGGATGCTGTCGTTAATCACCATCAGCGTAACGGTTGCGCCGCTGATAATGTCCGAAGGTGCAACGCCGGTTTTCGGCGGCGCTTTAACAAAATCCAAGCCTTTGTAGCCATCGATAAACGCATCGACTTTGGTTTGCGGAATACCGATCAACATAATCGGCTCGCTGTGGTGGACGAGTTTTGCGCCCATCACTTTGCCGCCGTTGTCCAGCGCAATCATCGTATCGATGGGTTTGCTCGAATAGCCGCGCGTGTTCACCACATCGCTGGTGATGTAGGCCAAACCGACCGCTTCGCTGCCCTTGTAAATACGCGAAACCATCGGCTTGCCCTCCGGTTTGCCGTAGCGGTCGGCACCGGGGAAGATTTCCGATACGGGCACTTTGCTCAGAAACTCAGGCAGCCGCTCCGCCGAAACTTGCGGTGCAAACAGGGAAAACATCAGGCAGGCAAACAGCAGAAACAGCCGTTTGGCCTGTGCGGAAAAGTGTAGGGAACCTAAGTAGCGTGCCATTTTGTGTTCGTTGTCGTTTTTATGCTTAAAGATTGATATTATATGATTTAAATTTTGTAAAATTTGATTTTTGTCAAAGTTTATAAAATATAGGAAAATTTCACTTCAATGATTTAAAGAAGTATTTTTATTTTACGAATTTTTCGTTCGGGTTTTATTGATAGATATTAAATCAATCTTTACTTGCCCCGGGCAGTACAAAAAGGCCGTCTGAAAAAACGTTTATATCGAAACAAACGTTTTTCAGACGGCCTTTTTGCCGCTCTTCAATCAAATAATCAAACCGCTTCGGTTCTGTCAATCAGCCATTGTCCGGCTGCACCGGAAACCAGTGGCAGCAGCTGTTGTCGCACGCTTGCGTGGTAGTTGTTCAGCCATTCGGCTTCGGTTTCGTCTAACAGGCTGCGTTCGATCAGGCGCGTGTCGATGGGGCAGAGGGTAACGGTTTCGAAGCGCAGGAAGCGGCCGAAAGTACGGCTGTTTTCAGACGGCACGGCTTCGCAGGCGAGCACGAGGTTTTCGATGCGGATACCCCATTGCCCTTCGCGGTAGAGCGCAGGTTCGTTGGAAGTCAGCATTCCGGCCCGGATAAGATTGTCGGCGCGTTGGCGCGGCGAAATAGATTGCGGGCCTTCGTGGACATTGAGGAAATAGCCGACGCCGTGTCCCGTGCCGTGTCCGAAGTCGCACTGTGCCTGCCAAAGCGGTGTGCGGCAGATGCCGTCCAGCGCGGCTCCGGAGGTGTTTTCAGGGAAAACGGCGCGGGCGAGCGCGATATGGGCTTTGAGTACCAGCGTGAAGTCGCGTTTTTGTGCGGCATTCGGCGTACCGATAGGGACAACGCGCGTGATATCGGTGGTGCCGTTGAGGTATTGGCCGCCGGAATCAATCAGCAGCAGGCCGTCGCCGCGGATTTCGGCGTGCGCTTCGGGCGTGGCGCTGTAATGCGGCAGTGCGCCGTTGGCATTGAAACCGGCGATGGTGTTGAAACTGTCGGAAATATAGTGTGGACGGCGTGCGCGCTCGGCAGTCAGCAGGCGGTCAACGTCCAGCTCGGTCAGCGTTTCGCCGTGTGCCAAGCGTGCTTCAAAATCGGCGAAAAAGGTGCATAAGGCCGCGCCGTCCTGCCGCATTGCTTCGCGGATATGCTCGGCTTCGGCGGCGGATTTGACGGCTTTGAACAGGGTGCTTGGTGCGGTTTGTTCGATAAGGCGTACATTTTGCGGCAAGGTTTGCAGCGTGCTGACGGCGGTTTTCGCGGCATCAAGCAGCAGTGTGCCGCTGATTTGGGCAACGGCTTGGCCGATTTCGCCGTACGCCCGTGCGGCAATACCGGCTTCGGCGAGCTGTTTGCGTGCGGCTTCGGGCAGACGGACAAGGTCGGTAAACAGCGCGGCTTCGCTGTTGCCGATCAGTAAAAAGGAAAGAAAAACAGGGTTGTAGAAAACATCGCTGCTGCGCAGATTGGTCAGCCAGGCGATGTCGTCCAGCGAGGAGAGCAAGTGCCAGTCTGCGCCTGCCTGCTGCATTGCCGAGCGGACGCGGGCGAGTTTGGCGGCGGCGGTTTCGGCGGCAAACGGAGCAGGGTGGATATAGATATTTTCAGACGGCAATGAGGGGCGTTTCGGCCATACTTCGGCAGCCAAGTCGCCTTGATTCAGCAGCGTGATGTTTTTGGCGGACAAGGCCGTCTGAAAACTGCGCTGTTCGGCCAGCGAGAGCATATCCGGAGCGATGCCGATGCGGCTGCCGGCCGGCAGCGTGTCGGCCAAGTCGGCAATCGGACTGCCTTCTGCGCCGAGCTTTTTCAAAGCTATGCCCGAACCGGCCAACTGCCGGGCGGCCTGCACCCAATAGCGGCTGTCTGTCCATAGCTGCGCGCTGCTGGTTTGCACCACCAAAGTGCCGGCCGAGCCGGTGAAACCGGAAAACAGGGCGCGGCTTTGCCAATGCTCGGGCAGATATTCGGAAAGATGCGGATCGGCGGTGGGAATAATCCAAGCGGCGATTTGGTGCTGCTGCATTTTTTCGCGCAGCGCGGCAAGAAGGGTTTGCGGAGTCGGCTTCATTTTATGGGTTTGGAATCAGACGGTTTCGTTTGTTTGGAACGGAAGAGGTTTGGAGAAATCAAAGAAAATGCCGATGTTTTCAGACGGCCTTGCCAGAAGCAAAAGGCCGTCTGAAAACCGGCTTGCAGACGTTCAGCCTGCCAAATCCAGTTTACGCAGCAAAGCGGCGCAGCCTTGCTCGCACAGGCGGTAGGTTTCGGCGAAATCGCCGGTGTACCAAGGATCGGGAACGTGGTCGCGGCCGCTTTCTGGAATCAGATCGGTCAGCTTGAATATCTGCTCGGGACGGCGGCCGAACAGGCGTTCCAGTTCGGCCAGATTGTTGTCGTCCATCGCAATCAGCATATCGTAATGCTCTGCATCGCTTTTTTTGACTTT
>JAUNKU010000027.1:13292-14875 GCA_030532645.1 Neisseria sp.
AAGCTGCTTTCCGTCAGTTTCGGCAGCGGTAAGGGCTTTCGCTGCTCAATTCCTCGCCGCTTTCCAAGTGATAAATGCGGATAACGGCATTCTGTTTCGCCAATGCACCGCACATTCCGTTCCGTGTCGTATAAATGCCACTGCCTTGTGCCAGCATACGGATATTCTGCGCCAAAGGACGGCCGTCGGCCGTTTCTGCTCTCAGCTCGTAATTGCCCGACAAAGTCAGGCAACCGCCGAGCAGCAGAGTAAGCAGCAATGCGGTTTTTTTCACGGCATTCTCCTGTTTTCAGACGGCCAGAAACGGATTGCTGCCGTTCATTTTCAAGGCCTCGGCAAAGGTCGGCAGCTCCTTGTTTTCCGGCAGAATGTCGGCCAGCAGGCGGACATTGTCCACTTGGCATTCGGCCATCAAATCCAGAAAATCGCGCTGTACGGTTTCGATGCGCTCCATCGGCGAGAGCGGCCAAGCGAAAATCTGCGGTTGCAGCTCGTAATGGCTTTCCGCCGCATTGAAACCGAACAGCAGACGGCCGCCTTCCTGTGCGCCGACCACCACGCCCACGCGCGGACTTTGCAGCCGCACCGCGCGGATAGCGTTGGCGGCAAACACGTCCAACGCCATCCGCAGGCGCATATGGTTGCCTTCGTTCAGCGCATTCATCGGCGTATCGGCCGAAAGCGGATTGGCAAACAAGGTCAGGCCGTCTGTTTTCAGGCTTTCCTGCCACACCTGCATCAGCGGCAGCGCGGCATCTTGCAGGTTTTTGCCCAAAATATCGTTTAAAGCTGCCGAGCCGTAGCCCACTGCAAACAAAACGTGTACCGACTGCTCAGGCTCGATGGACAATTCGGCTGCTTCCGTCAGCTTCGCCGCCAAAGCCTCTGCCGCTTCGGTATTTTTCTTCGCCGCAAACCATTGGCCGGCATCAACAGCCGCCAAATCCTGCGCGCGTACCAAGCGCGGCAGCCAAACGGCATTCATATGCGACAGCGCACGCGTGTGCGGATAGTTTTCCAAACAGGCCGACAAAGCCGCCGCAGGGCTCTCCAAAGACAGCGACACCGGCTTTTTGCAGCCTGCAACCAACACCACCGGCAGCGCAAACCATTGCACTTCGTCTTCATGCTGCGCACGCAACACGCGGTCCAAAGCATGATAGAGCGCCGCATACGAAGCCGCATCGGGTGCCATACTCAGCGCCACCGAAAGGCCGAGATAATGGTTTTGGCACAACATCATTTCAATCTGTTCGGCCAGCATCGTTTCCGAAGCTTTCGCATTACCGGCACCCGCCTCGGCAATCCGCGTCGCTTGAATCAGCAGCTCGTTTTTTACCGGTTGGGACGGATACGGACGGGTTTCGGGCAGCAGGGCAAATTCAGACATAGCAATACTCGTTTCAAAAGTCGGTACAAATGAGGCGGATTATAGCCGATTCGGGCGGCATAAAAACAGAGAAAGGCCGTCTGAAAAACGGCAATTTCTGTTTTGAGGCAAACTTTGTCGGTTTGCGGCGGAAATTGCTGTTTTTTCAGACGGCCTTATCAGTGCCGGTGATTATGCTTCAACCGGAATGATG
>JAUNKU010000028.1:0-2515 GCA_030532645.1 Neisseria sp.
TGTTTTTTCAGACGGCCTTATCAGTGCCGGTGATTATGCTTCAACCGGAATGATGCCGATTTTGGCCTGCCACTGTTTCGGGGCGATGGCGTGAACCGATGTGCCTTCGGAATCGACGGCTACGGTTACCGGCATATCTTTTACTTCGAATTCGTAAATCGCTTCCATACCCAAATCGGCAAAGGCCACGACTTTGGCTTCTTTAATTGCTTTGGCAACCAAGTAGGCCGAGCCGCCGACAGCCATCAGGTAAACGGCTTTGTTGTCGGCGATGGCTTCGCAGGCGGCAGGGCCGCGTTCGGATTTGCCGATCATACCGAGCAAGCCGGTTTGTTCCAGCATTTGGCGGGTAAATTTGTCCATACGGGTGGCGGTGGTCGGACCGGCCGGGCCGACAACTTCGTCGCGCACAGGATCAACCGGGCCTACGTAGTAAATCAGCTTGTTGGTGAAATCAACGGGCAGCTCTTCGCCTTTGTTCAGCATATCGACCATACGTTTGTGTGCGGCATCGCGGCCGGTGTAGATTTTGCCGTTCAAAAGCAGCACGTCGCCGGTTTTCCAAGAGGCAACTTCTTCTTTGGTCAGCTCGTCCACGTTCACACGTTTGCCGTTTTCCGGATTGTAGGTAATGTCCGGCCAGTCGTCCAAGCTCGGCGGGTCGAGTTTCACAGGGCCTGAGCCGTCCAATTCGAACTCAACGTGGCGGGTGGCCGCGCAGTTCGGAATCATTGCAATCGGTTTGGAAGCGGCGTGGGTCGGATAATCCAAGATTTTGACGTCGAGAACGGTAGTCAGGCCGCCCAAGCCTTGTGCGCCGATGCCCAGTGCGTTTACTTTTTCAAACAATTCCAAGCGCAGCGCTTCGGTGGTGGACAATTCCGCGCCAGAAGCGGCTTTTTCCTGCAATTCGTGAATATCGACGTGGCTCATCAGGCTTTCTTTGGCCAGCAGCGCCGCTTTTTCGGGCGTGCCGCCGATGCCGATGCCCAAGATGCCCGGCGGACACCAGCCTGCGCCCATTGTCGGAATGGTTTTCAGCACCCAATCGACAATGCTGTCGGAAGGGTTCAGCATTGCCAGTTTCGATTTGTTTTCCGAACCGCCGCCTTTGGCCGCGCAGGTGACTTCCACTTTGTCGCCCGCCACGATTTCCATATGAATTACCGCAGGCGTGTTGTCTTTGGTGTTGATGCGTTTGCCGGCAGGATCGGCCAAGACGGACGCGCGCAGTTTGTTTTCCGGCCAGTTGTAGGCACGGCGCACGCCTTCGTTCACCATTTCGGCCACGCTCATATCGGCTTCCCAGCGCACATTCATACCGACTTTCAAAAACACGGTGGCAATGCCGGTGTCCTGACAGATCGGGCGGCGGCCTTCGGCGCACATACGGCTGTTTACCAAAATCTGCGTCATTGCATCTTTGGCGGCCGGATTTTCTTCTTTCTGCCAAGCTTTATACAGCGCTTGGATATAGTCGATAGGGTGGTAGTAGCTGATGAATTGGAAGGCATCGGTGATGCTTTGGATAAAGTCTTCCTGTTTGATTACGGTCATTGCGGTTCCTTTTTCGATTCGGATGTTTTTCTTTTAACGGTTTCGCTGCGCGGTAAAGCTGCTTTGCGCGTTTTTCAGACGGCCTTGCTGGTGCAGGCCGTCTGAAAAAAATGAAAACGGGCTTATTGTACTGTTTCGGCGTTGAAAAAAACAGATGTTTGAACGCACTTGTTCCGGCTGTTTATCCGGCAAAGACCAATTTCGCGCTGATGGGCAGATGATCGGAGAGTTTGTTCCACGGCTCGCTTTGGTGGACTTCCGTATGCAGCGTTTTCAGACGGCGTGTATAGATGCGGTCGAGGCTCAGCAGTGGAAAACGGGCGGGAAAGGTTTTCGGCAGGCTGCCTGTTTGTGCGGAAAAGGTTTCCTGCAAACCGAGCGATGCGGCGAAACGGCTGCATGACTGCTGCCGCCAATCGTTGAAATCTCCGGCCAGAACCAGCGGCAGCTCTTCGGGAATTTCATTGGCAATGTAATCGGCGGCAATGCGGTACTGCTTGGCGCGGTCGTGTTCCAGCAGGTTCAGGTGCAGGCACAGGCATACTAAAGGCAGCGGCCAGCCTTCCGGCCGGATTTCGCAATGAAGGAGGCCGCGCTGCTCCAAGGGATTGACCGTCAAATCCAGATTGCCGCACGTGTGCAGCGGCAGGCGGCTGAGAACGGCGTTGCCGTGGTGGCGTTCGGGGTAAACGGCGTTTTTGCCGTAGCTGTTGAACAATGACAAACGTTGTGCCAGAAACAAATCGTGCGGTGCTTCGGGGAAGGCATCGAACTTCTGCTGCCGCGCAGTGTGCTGCCCTTGCACTTCCTGCAAAAAAAGCACATCGGTATCGAGCGTTTGCAAGGCATCGGCCATTTCGTTCAGATGCACGCGGCGGTTGAGCGGCGACATACCTTTGTGGAGGTTGTAGGAGGTAACGGTGATGGGCTTCATAGCTGGTGTTCGGGGTATTTTTGT
>JAUNKU010000028.1:2615-14802 GCA_030532645.1 Neisseria sp.
GTGCCGAAAAAGCGTGTTCGGTGTTGTGCGTCGTGCCGGGCGGATAGCGGTGCCGCCAGTGCGGATAAATTTCGTACACAATGCTGTGCCGCCAATCGCAGAGCTGCTCGGGCGCAAGGCGGATGCCGGTTTCTTCCATTACCTCGCGCAGCGCGGTTTCAGACGGCCTTTCGCCGTCTTCTACGCTGCCGGTAACCGACTGCCAGAAACCGGCGCGGTCGCGCCGTTCCATTACCAACACGCTGCCTGCGCCGTCGTGCAGAACCACTAATACGGAAACAGGGCGTTTCAACGGTTTGCTGCTCATAATTTGCGCCTTATTCATCAACAGAACGTGCCGCAGCTTGTTGGACGGCGGCAGAACGGGCGAGTGCATTGAAATCGGGTTGTCCGTTATCCGCATCGTTCAGAATGCGTACTTCGCGCTGCGGATACGGGAATTCGATGCCTTCTTCGTTAAAACGCTGCCAAATATCCAGCAAAATGGCGGAAAACAGCCCTAAAAAGCCGTTTTCGGGGTCTTTAACCCAAAAACTCAGCCGCAAATCAATGCCGCTTTCGCCGAAGCCGGTCAGAAACGCGCTCGGTTCGCCTTCGATGCGTTCCTGTTTGGCTGCCGCTTCTTTCATAATTTCCATTGCGCGGTGGATATCCGACTGATAAGCAACCTGTACGTCCAAGCCTTGCAACAGCGCCGTGCCGGTATAGGATTCATTAATCACGGTTTCGGTAATGAAGGTTTCGTTCGGAATCAGCGCTTCCGTACCCGATGCGCTGCGCAGCACCACAAAACGCGCGGTAATTTTGGTTACATAGCCCGTAAAATCGCCAACCGTCAAACGGTCGCCGGGACGGATCGAGCGGTCGCCCAAAATCATAAAACCGGAAATATAGTTGCTGGCGATTTTCTGCAAGCCGAAACCGATGCCCACACCGAGCGCACCGCCGAATACCGACAACACGGTCAAATCAATGCCCACCAGCGGCAAGGCAATCAGAATCGACAAAATAATCAGAATAATCTGCACGATGTTCGACAGCATAATCCGCAGATTAACGTCTAAATGGCGGTTGTCCATCAGCTTTTTCTTGACGAATTTCGCCAACCATAACGCCAGAATCAGCACCAGCGCCACCCACAGCAGGCCGGTCGTGATGGTCCACAGGCTCAGTGTCGAAGAGCCGACCGAGAAGCTCAGGCTTTTCATCCAATCTCTGATGATTTGGTCAATGCTGACCATCCGTGCCAGAAACATAACCCACAGCAAGGCCGATAAGCCGCGCTCCAAGCGGCCGGTCCATTCGTTTTCCGGCAGCGCGGCGTGTACCACCGCCAAAGTAAAGCGGATAATCAGCATCCAATGCGAGGCCAGCACCAAAAGGCGCAGCCACAGCGGCGCACCTACCAACAACTGCCACAGCGATACTGCCGCCAAAGCCGATACCAGCATCATCACCGGCCATAAAATCCGCCGTCCGACGTGGCTGAAAAACGGAAAACGCGGCTCGGCAGGGGCAGGGTGGCTTTTGTTCCACCAAGAGGCCAGCCAAAAGCTCGCGCCCAGCAAAAACAGCGCCAGCACCGCTTCGGCGATGCCGGAAGTTTGGCGGAAGCTGCCTTCTAAAATGCGCGATGTAAATTCATCGGTTGAAAGCAGAGAAGCGAAAAATTCTTTGAGGCCGTCTGAAAACGGCGCAGGCGTTGCCGACATAGTCTATCCGTCAATTAAAAGCGTAAAGCGCACATTATAACGGATAAACCGTGCGGCAAAGCCACAGTAAAACAGAGAAAAGCAAGAAAAACGTTGCGCTGTTTTCAGGCGGCCTTTATAATGGCGCGTTTTGCAACCTTGCCCTCCGCTTTCGCATGGAGGAGGGCTGTATGAAACCGTAAGGAGATAACATGCGTCATTACGAGATCGTGTTTATCGTTCATCCTGATCAAAGCGAGCAAGTGCCTGCTATGGTTGAACGCTACAAAGCACTGGTAACCGAAAACAACGGTAAAATCCACCGCTTGGAAGACTGGGGCCGCCGCCAACTGGCTTACCCGATCAACAAAATCCACAAAGCACATTATGTTTTGATGAACGTAGAAACCACGCCTGCCGTTATCGAAGAGCTGGAAACCGCGTTCCGCTTCAATGATGCCGTATTGCGTCATCTGACCATCCAAACCAAAGCAGCCGTTACCGAAGCTTCTCCGATGATGAAAGACGAGAAGTCTAAAAATCTGCTGAACGGCGGCGCACAAGAAGCAGCAGAAGCGTAATTGAGCAACCGCTTTACGCTCGCCGCCACCATCGTCAAAAGCAGTCCGCTGCGCTATACGCCGGCCGGTATTCCCGTATTGGAAGTGCTGCTCAGACACGAATCCTGGCAAACCGAAAACGGCAGACCCTGTCTTGTCAAATTCGAGTTGCCCGCCAAAATTATCGGCGAGAACGCTCTGCATTGGCAGCATCGGGAAAACGTTAAAGCGGAAATCGAAGGATTTCTTGCCCAGCGAAGCCTGAAAAGCGACAAACCCGTGCTGCGGATTCAAAACATTCAAGAATATAAAGGTTAACGACAATGGCTCGTCAAACATTCAAACGTAGAAAATTCTGCCGTTTCACGGCTGAAAAAATCCAAGAAGTGGATTACAAACAAGTTGATTTGCTGAAAGATTTCATCACTGAAAACGGCAAAATCATTCCTGCCCGCATCACCGGTACCAAAGCCCACTACCAACGCCAACTGGCTGTTGCTGTGAAACGCGCCCGTTTCCTGGCTTTGCTGCCTTACACCGACCAACACAAATAATTAGGAGCACATTATGCAAATTATTCTTTTGGAAAAAATCGGTGGCTTGGGCAACTTGGGCGACATCGTAACCGTTAAAAACGGCTACGCACGCAACTTCCTAATTCCTACCGGTAAAGCAAAACGTGCTACCGAAGCAAACAAAGCTGAATTTGAAGCACGCCGCGCCGAATTGGAAGCCCGTCAAGCAGAAATCTTGGCTGATGCGCAAGCACGCAAAGAAAAACTGGACGGCCAAACCATTACTGTGGCACAAAAAGCCGGTGTTGACGGCCGCCTGTTCGGTTCTGTAACCAACGCCGACATCGCTGCTGCCATCGTTGCTGCCGGTATCGAAGCGGCCAAAGCAAACGTACGTTTGCCGGAAGGTCCTTTCAAGGCCGTTGGCGAATACGAAGTGGAAGTTGCTCTGCACGCTGACGCAGTTGCTAAAATCACTGTGGCCGTAGTTGCTGCCGCTGAATAATCCTTTTGGGATAATGATGCTGTTTTCAGACGGCATCTGAAAATATCGAAACACCGTAAGGGTTTGCTCTTGCGGTGTTTTTGTATTTCAGGCCGTCTGAACAAATGAAGATTTGTTTTGAGTGTCGGTATGGATGGTTTGTGTATCGTTCTACCGTTTTAAAATTGGTATTCGTTGTACATTTCCCCGTATGATGACGGGAAATAAATCAAGGCCGTCTGAAAACAAGATTTTTCAGACGGTCTTGATGGCTTTTATGCTTACTGCGCGTGCAAGCGGTTTACATATTCCACCTCTTCTTTACTGCCCAATACCACGGCCACGCGTTGGTGCAGGCCTTCGGGTGCGATGTCCAAAGTGTTTTGCAGGGCATTGCTGCTGGCACCGCCGGCTTGTTCGATTAACAGGCTCATCGGGTTTGCTTCATACATCAGGCGCAGTTTGCCGGCTTTTTCCGGCTCGCGGGCATCGCGCGGATACATAAATACGCCGCCGCGCATCAAGATGCGGTGTACTTCCGCTACCATACTCGCCACCCAGCGCATATTGTAGTTTTTACCGCGCACGCCGGTTTCGCCGGCCAACAGCTCGCCGATATATTGCTGCACCGGAGCAAACCAATGGCGTTGGTTGGAAGCATTGATGGCAAACTCTTTGGTTTGCTCGGAAACGGCAAGGTTTTCTTTATACAGGATAAATTCGCCGTTTTCATTCAGCGTAAACGCAAATACGCCGTGGCCGAGCGTCAGCACAAGCTGGGTTTGCGGGCCGTACAGAACATAGCCTGCCGCTGCCTGTTTGCGGCCTTGTTGCAGGAAAGATTGCGTGCTCAACGCACCTTCGGGCTTGCTCAAAACGGAAAAAATTGTGCCGACGGAAATATTCACATCAATATTGGACGAACCGTCCAACGGGTCGAACAGCACCAAATAGCCGCCTTGCTCATTGGCCGCCACAAAATCGTCTTCTTCCTCGCTGGCCAAACCGCCGACATTCGGATTGGCCGACAGCGCGGCAATCAGCATATCGTTGGCGATAACGTCCAACTTCTTCTGAGCCTCGCCTTGAATATTGCCGCTGCCCGCTTCGCCGAGTACGCCGGACAATGCACCCAAGCGGACTTTGCCGCTGATGTCGGTGCAGGCGGCGATGATGCTGTTCAATACGCTGCCCAATTCGGCAGGCAGATGATGTTGCTGCAAATGCTGTTGCAGGAAATTTTGGAAAGTGGTCATTGCAGTTCCTTAATATGAAAGCGGTAGAGAAATGTAGCCGATTGTAGTGCAAACTTTTTCAGACGGCAAAGTTTACAGCAAACCGGTTGCGGCGAAGAAGGCGCGGTAGGCGGCGGCTTTTTCGTTTAATGGCAGCGGATAGGCGCGTGAGGACGAGGGTAGGCGATAAAGGCGAAGCGGCCGCGTATCGGAGGTCGTCTGAAAGGTGCTCACTTCGGCCGGAGTGCCGATTTTCGGTTTCGGTGTGTCGGACGGCATCAGTGAGAGCAGCGTGTCGGTGGCCAGCTCGCCGGTTGTCATAACGGTACGGCATTGCGGCAGTTTGGCGAGCAGAGCGGCTAAGTCGAGCGGTTCGACAATTTGCAGAAATTTGTCTGACGCATTGCCTTGCAAACGGCGCACGCGGTGGGCAGTATCGCTGATGGCGATGCCTTTTTCAGCCAAAAATCCGCGCAACAGGTTTTCTTTAAAACTTTTACCGCTCTGGGCAACGAAATAATCTTTGTCGTCAAAAAAGACAAGGCCGAAAATGCGCCACATATCGTTTTGGAAATTCGGATAGTAGAAATCCATTTTCCAGCGTTTTTGCGGCGGCGGAAAACTGCCGAGCATCAGCAGTTTGGCATTTTCCGGCGCGAACGGCGGTAAAGGGTGGGTTTCGATGGGATAAGTTTCGGTCATTTGGGCTTATTGGCTGAAAAAATATTGGGTTGGGGCTTGATGCGTGTATTTGTTTTATGGCGGGTATGAACCGTCATTTCCGCGAGATGGGAATCCGGAAAGCCTAATTCATCAGTGAAATCGGATAAATTTCAAACAACTGGATTCCCACCTAGGCAGGAATAACGGAGTCGTGGGTAGGTTGGGTTGGGGGACGTAAACCTAACATTTGATCTTAAATATATCCATATTTCTTGCTGGGTTTACGCTAACGCGCTACCCCAACCTACGAATTGTGCTGGAATGACGGAAAAGCGCTTTTTTCAGACGGCCTCAGCGGTTTTTATCATCCAAAACAAACTTCGCGCCTTTGTCTTGTGCCAAGGTTTGTGCGAGGAAAGGCAGGCTTTGCTGCAACTGCTGCGCCAGCAAATAAGGCGGATTGATGACGAACATTCCACTGCCGTGCATACCGAAGCCGTCGGCGCGCGGTGCGTGGGCGTGCAGCTCGGCGTGCAGATAATTGTTGGGCGACAACTTTTTGAGCTGCTCGGACAGCTTGCGGCTTTCCTCGCGGCTCAGGCAGGGATACCACAGCAGATAACAGCCTTGCGCGAAGCGTTTTTGCGCTTCTTGCAGCGTTTTCACGGCGCGGACGTAATCCTGTTTTTCTTCGTAGGGCGGGTCGATCAGCACAACGGCGCGGCGCGGCGGAGGCGGTAGCAGCGAAATCAGGCCTTGCCAGCCGTTTTCCTGTTTCACAATGGCGCGGCGGCGTTTTTCCGCTTCGGCCAAATTGTTTTTCAGATGTTGGAAATCAGCCGGATGCAGCTCGAACAGGCGCATTTTGTCGGCTTCGCGCAGCATTGATTGCGCCAGCCAAGGTGAGCCGCAGTATAGGTTTTCAGACGGCAAGGTGGTGTCCAAATGCGCCAAAAAATCAGCCAGCAACGGCGGCATATTTTCAGAGGACGTGCTTTTCAGACGGCCTATCCCGTCTTGCCATTCGCCCACTTTCTGCGCTTCGCTGCCCGTCAGGTCATACAAACCGGCGCCGCTGTGCGTATCGATATACCAATAAGGTTTGTCTTTTTGATTGAAATAATCCAAAACCAGCCAAAGCGTGAAATGTTTCAACACATCGGCGTGGTTGCCTGCGTGGAAGGCGTGGCGGTAACTGAGCATAATAAGGCCGTCTGAAAACAGTGAAAACGGCTATTTTACGCCATTTCGCAACTGGCAGGCAGCGGAAAACTGCGGTAAGATAACGCGATTTTTCTTCTGTTTTCCGCACTGCGTCCGAACAAACCTGCCGTGCTGCGGAAACGCTGTTTTTCAGACGGCCTTTGCGGCCGTTCAAACATTTCATTTATTCAAAGAAAACATTATGAAAACTGCCGAACTTCGCCAAAAATTCTTAAAATTCTTCGAAAGCAAAGGACATCAAATCGTACATTCTTCGTCGCTTGTGCCGCACGAAGACCCGACCTTGCTGTTTACCAACGCCGGTATGAACCAATTTAAAGACGTGTTCCTCGGCTTTGACAAACGCCCGTACAACCGCGCCACCACCGCACAAAAATGCGTGCGTGCCGGCGGCAAACACAACGATTTGGAAAATGTCGGCTACACCGCCCGCCACCACACTTTCTTTGAAATGATGGGCAACTTCTCGTTCGGCGACTATTTCAAGCGCGATGCCATTCATTTTGCTTGGGAATTTCTGACTTCGCCCGAATGGCTGAACCTGCCGAAAGAAAAACTGCTGGCTACTGTTTACGCCGAAGACGATGAAGCCTACAACATTTGGTTGAACGAAATCGGTATGCCGTCTGAAAAAATTATCCGTATCGGCGACAACAAAGGCGGCCGTTATGCTTCCGACAACTTCTGGCAAATGGGCGATACCGGCCCTTGCGGCCCGTGCTCCGAGATTTTCTACGACCATGGCGACCACATTTGGGGCGGCCCTCCGGGAAGCGCGGAAGAAGACGGCGACCGCTTTATCGAGATTTGGAACTGCGTATTTATGCAGTTCAACCGCGACGAGCAAGGCAATATGAATCCACTGCCAAAGCCGAGCGTGGACACCGGCATGGGTTTGGAGCGTATGGCCGCCGTAATGCAGCATGTGAACAGCAACTACGAAATCGACCTGTTCGAAAACCTGCTGAAAGCCGCTGCGCGCGAAACCGGCACCGAATTTTCTATGGACGTGCCGAGCCTGAAAGTGATTGCCGACCACATCCGCGCCTGCTCCTTTCTGATTGCCGACGGCGTTTTGCCGAGCAACGAAGGCCGCGGCTATGTATTGCGCCGCATTATCCGCCGCGCCGTGCGCCACGGTTACAAACTCGGCCAAACCCAGCCGTTTTTCCATAAACTGGTGGCCGATTTGGTGACCGAAATGGGCGGCGCGTATCCCGAGTTGAAAGAGAAACAGGCGCAGATTACCGAAGCGCTGAAAAACGAAGAAACCCGCTTTGCGCAAACGCTGGAAACCGGTATGAACTTGCTGGAAGAAGCTTTGGCGGACGGCAAAAAAGTGTTGGGCGGCGAGGTTATCTTCAAACTGTACGACACTTACGGCTTCCCTTACGACCTGACTGCCGACATCTGCCGCGAGCGCGGTATCGAGATGGATGCGGAAGGTTTCGAGCGCGAAATGGAAGCGCAACGTGCCCGCGCCCGTGCTGCACAAAACTTCAAAGCCGATACGCAGCTGGCGTATGACGGCCAAGATACCGAATTCAAAGGCTACACCGAGCGTAAAACCGATGCCGTAATTTTGGCTCTGTATAAAGACGGCGAGCCGGTGGACGAGCTGAACGAAGGCGACAGCGGCGCGGTGGTGCTGGACAATACGCCGTTCTACGCCGAAAGCGGCGGCCAAGTGGGCGATGTCGGCTTGATCCGCGCGGGAGAAAATGTGTTTGAAGTGCGCGATACGCAGAAAATCAAAGCGGCCGTGTTCGGCCAGTTCGGCGTAGTGGCCTCAGGCCGTCTGAAAAAGGGCGACAGCGTGTTGGCCGAAATCGACAACGATATCCGCAACGCCAATATGCGTAACCACAGCGCAACCCACTTGATGCACAAAGCACTGCGCGATGTTTTGGGTACGCACGTCGAGCAAAAAGGCTCGCTGGTAACCGCGCAATCCACCCGTTTCGATATTTCGCACGGCCAGCCGATTACTGCCGAAGAAATTGCCGAAGTAGAACGCCGCGTAAACGAAGCGATTTTGGCAAACGTTGCCGTCGGCGCGGAAATTATGAGTATGGAAGATGCGCAAAAAGCAGGCGCGATGATGCTGTTCGGCGAAAAATACGGCGACGAAGTGCGCGTACTGAAAATGGGCGATTTCTCCACCGAATTGTGCGGCGGTACACACGTTGAGCGTACCGGCGACATCGGCCTGTTTAAAATCATCAGCGAAGGCGGCATCGCCGCAGGCGTGCGCCGCGTAGAAGCGATTACCGGCCTGAACGCGCTGCAATGGGCGCAAAATCAAGAACGTTTGTTGAAAGACATCATCGGCGAGGTGAAAGCGCAAACCGAAAAAGACGTTCTGGCAAAAATCCAAGCCAACGCCGCGCAAGCCAAAGCCACCGAAAAAGCCCTGCAGGCAGCCAAAGCCGAGCTGGCGGTACACGCCGGTGCGAAACTGTTGGACAACGCGCAAGACTTGGGCGCGGCCAAATTGGTGGTGGCGCAAATCGAAGCCGAAGCAGGCGCTTTGCGTGACATCGTAACCGACCTGACAGGCAAATCCGATAATGCCGTGATTTTGCTGGCGGCGGTAAACGAAGGCAAAGTTGCTTTGTGTGCGGGCGTTTCCAAACCGCTGACGGCGAAAGTAAAAGCCGGCGATTTGGTGAAATTCGTGGCCGAGCAAGTCGGCGGCAAAGGCGGCGGCCGCCCTGATTTGGCGCAAGCCGGCGGCACCGATGCCGACAAACTGCCTGTTGCGCTGGCTAGCGTAAACGAATGGGTGGGCAGCAAAATCGCTTAATCCGGAAACGGACATTCTGCTTGGGCGGAATGTCCGTTTTTTCGGTTGAGGCCGTCTGAAAAAGGCGGCTTTCGGGGAATAAGAAAAAACGGTTTGCCGGAAATCAAGGCCGAAAAAGCGGCTGAAAGGCATACTGCGCGTTTTGGAGAAAACGGAAGAAAAAGAATGAAAACGGAACAATTCGATGTAGCCGTTATCGGTGCAGGGCCTGCGGGCGCTGTGGCAGCGGCTTTGTTGAACAAACAGGGCTGGAAAGTATGCGTGCTGGAAAAGCAGCATTTTCCGCGTTTTGTGATTGGCGAAAGCCTGCTGCCGCACTGTATGACTTTTTTGGAGGAAGCCGGTTTGCTGGCAGCGGTGCAGCAGGAAAAAATCTTCCAATTTAAAAACGGCGCAGCGTTTACTTGGGGCAGCCGTTACAGTTTTTTTGACTTTAATGAGAAGTTTTCAGACGGCCCCGGTACTACTTTCCAAGTACGCCGCGACCGTTTCGACCAAATTTTGATTGAAGAAGCTGCCAAACAAGGGGCGGACGTGCGTTTCGGCTGTGCGGTTACAGCTTTTGAGCAGACGGACGAAGGCGCTTTCGTGGCGGTGGAAAGCGACAACGGCGAATCTTATACCGTTCAGGCGCGTTTTGTCTTGGATGCCAGCGGTTACGGCCGCGTGCTGCCGCGTTTGCTGGATTTGGAACAGCCTTCCGATTTTCCGGTGCGCGAGGCACATTTCACGCATATTGACGACCATATCGATGATGCTGAGTACGACCGCAATAAAATCCTTATCGGCGTGCATCCGCAGGAGCGCGATGTTTGGCTGTGGCTGATTCCGTTTGCTGACGGGCGTTGTTCCATCGGTGCGGTCGGCTTGCCGGAACGTTTCAGCGGTTTGGGTGATTCTGAACGCATTGTGAAACATTTTGCCGCTGAAATTCCCCTGTTTGCCCGTTTGTTGAAAAATGCCGAATGGGATAACGGCGTGCCGTACCGCGCGGTAAAAGGTTATTCGGCCAATGTTAAAACGCTGCACGGCAAAGGATTTGCTTTGTTGGGCAACGCGGCGGAATTTCTGGATCCCGTATTTTCTTCCGGTGTAACCATTGCGATGCATTCGGCCAAGTTGGCTGCAGATTTGCTGAACCGCCAGCTGAACGGCGGAGAGGTCAATTGGCAGGAGGCGTTTTCCGAGCGGCTGATGGTGGGCGTGGATACTTTCCGCACTTATGTTGCCGGTTGGTATGACGGCCGTTTCCAAGATGTGATTTTTTCCGAGCGCCGCAGCCCCGACATCAGCCGTATGATCAGCTCGATTTTGGCGGGTTATGCGTGGGATACGGAAAATCCGTTTGTTGCCAAGCCGGAGCGGCGTTTGAATGTGCTGGCGGAAACCGTAGGCAGGGCAGAGCTGCTGTAAATACTTTCGGACAGATTAAGGCCGTCTGAAAACCAGGCAAAGTTGCAAGCAACTTTTGCGCTGTTTTCAGACGGCCTTTACTGTATCAAGCAGCGGGGGCTGCTTTATCCGGCTTGCTCTTCCGCCAGCCAGCCGCCCAGATTTTCGCGGCACAACGCGGCCAAGGCGTGAATCCACGCGGCGTTGTCGTTCAGGCAGGGAATGTAGTGGAATTGGCGGCCGCCCGCTTCGTGGAACTGTTCGCGTCCGGCCAGAGCGATTTCTTCCATAGTTTCCAAGCAGTCGGCAACAAAGGCCGGGCAGATAACGTCCAGTTTTTCTACGCCTTGTTTAGGCAGGCTGCCGAACAAATCCTGCGTGCTCGGGCCGACCCATTTGGCTTTGCCGAACTGGCTTTGGAAGGAAACGATGTAATCGTTCTCGCCGATGCCGAGCGCGGCAGCCAAGAGACGGGCGGTTTCGCGGCATTCGTCCGGGTAAGGGTCGCCGTTGTCGTATTGCGCTTGCGGAATGCCGTGGAAACTCATCATCAGCTTCTCGCCGCGGCCGTGTTCCTGCCAATAACGGGCAACCTGTTCGCGCAGTGCTTCGATATAGGCCGGATGGTTGTGAAAGCCGCGCACGGTACGCAAACTCATCATATTGCGCTGTTGCAGCATTGTTTCAAACACTTTGTCCAAAGCCGCGCCGCTGCTGGAGGCGGCATATTGCGGATAAAGCGGTACGGCCAAAAGCTGCGATACGCCTTCGGCTTTCAGTTCGGCCATTACCTCGCCGACAAACGGTGCGCTGTACGACATGGCATGGCGCACGATGATGTTTTCCGGCAGCGCGGCGGCCAGCAGCTTGGCTTGTTTTTCGGTGTACACGGCCAAGGGCGAGCCTTCGTGCAGCCAGATTTTGCTGTAACCGTGAGCGCTGGCTTTCGGGCGGAACGGCAGGATAAGGCCGCGCAAAATCAGTTGCCACAAGGTTTTCGGCAGCTCGACCACGCGCTGGTCGGACAGAAAACGCGCCAGATACGGGCGTACGGCTTCGGCGGTCGGTGCATCGGGCGAGCCCAAGTTAATCAGCAAAACGGCGGTTTTGCCTTGCTGCGGCGTTCTGGCCGGTTCGGGGGCGAATAAAGGTTTCATTGTGAGGCACTTTCCGCAGCGGCTTCGGTTTCTGATGCGGCATCGGGCACGGTATTTTCCGGCTCGGCATCGCTGGCGTTTTCATCGGTCGGTTGGAAATCGGAAGCGGTTTGGTAGTTGGTGGCCGCTTCTTCGGCTTCGATTTCGGAAGCGCTGATTTCGCTTGCCGCGTTGCGTTCTGATTCGGGCGTGCAGGCGGCCAGCAACAGGGCGGCGGCGAGCGCGGATAATCGGATGTTCATTTTCTGCTCCAAATGGCCGTCTGAAAAACGGCGGCGGTGGGTTCGGGCAGCATCATACTCGGATTTCTGCCTGATATTTTTGATTTATTTAATGAAAGAGATATTTGCTGTTTACTTTGTTGAAACGGTGTTCTGCCGGTTTTTGTCTCGCAAAAACTTCACTTTGTTTTGTTTTGGCTTTGCAGAAACGCCACTTCGTTCTGTTTTAGCTCCGCAGA
>JAUNKU010000029.1 GCA_030532645.1 Neisseria sp.
AGCAAAGGCCGTCTGAAAATGGCGTTTATCCCTATTTTCAGACGGCCTTGTTTTATCATCTGCACAAATTTTAAGCAGATTTCTTTTCTTCAATTAGAACAAAAATTTATCCGGATTATCCACAAAAAATACCCGAAGCATTGCACGGATACCGAGAACAAGTTTTCCACGTCTGATTTTATGCCTAAATTTTAAGCAGAAAAAATTTTCCCTTTGCCGTCAAACAGAAAAACAATTTATCCCCAAACTGCCCACGCAGCTTTTCACAAGCACTTCGGATAACCGTCAAGCCGCTTTGCCGCCCCACATAATCAGCGCCATACCGCCCAAACACAAAGCCACACCGGCAATATCCGTCCACTGCGGCCGCACACCGTCCGCAAGCCACAGCCAAGCCAGCGCCACGCTGACATACACGCCGCCGTAAGCGGCATAAATCCGCCCGCTCGCCGCCGGATGCAGTGTCAGCAACCAAGCAAACAAAGCAAGGCTTACAGCAGCAGGCACAAGCAGCCACGCCGAACCGTTTTGCCGCAGCCAGAGATACGGCAGCCAGCAGCCGACGATTTCCGCCAAGGCGGTTAAGATGAACAGGAATAAAGTTTTCAACATATTGTTTTTACTTTCATTACATTGGATTTTTGCTAATCGGCCAAGGGGAAGATACTCGGGTCAAGCCCGAGTATGACGGCGCTGATTGAAAACGGCCGGATAAGGCCATCCTGCCGTTTCACCACTCTGGCTTGAGCGGTGTATTTCTCCGCCCAAGGCCGTCTGAAAAAGCAGGCTCTTCAAGCAGCATATTCACTGCATTCCAACCGAATACCGTTGATTTCCACCCAACCGACATACTCGGGCTTGCGCCGAATATGTCCGTTCTCGGCCGTCTGAAACGCCCCAAACCGCCAAGCTGCAAACGTATGAATGGGCCTTCTTGACTGCCCAAACAAAACGCCGCCTGCTTGTACAGACGGCGTTTTCTCACGAAGCTGCATTTTCAGACGGCCTTGATGCCGTCTGAAAAAATCAACCAATCAAGCTTCTTTGTTTTCTACTGCTTTTTGGCGCAAACGCAGGCTCAAATCGCGCAGTTGTTTGTCGTCCACAGCGTTTGGTGCGTTGGTCAGCAAGCATTGGGCACGCTGGGTTTTCGGGAAGGCAATCACGTCGCGGATAGACTCGGCACCGGTCATCAGCGTTACCAAGCGGTCGAGACCGAAAGCCAAGCCGCCGTGCGGAGGGGCGCCGAATTTCAGGTTGTCCAGCAGGAAGCCGAATTTTTCCTGCTGCTCTTCCGGCGTGATTTTCAATGCGGCAAACACTTTTTCCTGTACGTCTGCGCGGTGGATACGGATCGAACCGCCGCCGATTTCCCAGCCGTTCAGCACCATATCGTAGGCGCGTGCCAAGCAGTTTTCAGGATCGCTTTCCATCAAATCTTCGTGGCCCGGTTTCGGCGAAGTGAACGGATGGTGCATTGCGGCGTAGCGGTCGTTTTCTTCGTCGTATTCGAACATCGGGAAATCCACCACCCACAGCGGACGCCATTCATCGACAAAATAGCCGTTTTCCAAGCCGTGTTCGTGGCCAACTTTGATACGCAGCGCGCCCATTGCTTCGTTCACAATCTTCGCTTTGTCTGCACCGAAGAAGATGATGTCGCCGTTTTGCGCGCCGGTTTGTTCGATAATGGCTTTCAACGCATTTTCAGACAGATTTTTCACAATCGGGCTTTGCAGACCGCTGTTTTCGCCGTTAGAAAGGTTGTTCACATCGTTTACTTTGATGTATGCCAAACCTTTTGCGCCGTAGATGCCGACGAATTTGGTGTACTCGTCAATCACTTTGCGGCTGAACGAAGCACCGCCCGGTACGCGCAAAGCCACTACGCGGCCGCCTTTCATATCGGCAGCGGCGCGGAATACTTTCAGCTCTTCGGTTTTCATCAGCTCGGTCAGCTCGGTAAATTTCAGGCTGACGCGCATATCGGGTTTGTCGGAGCCGTAGTAGAACATCGCCTCGGAGTAAGGCATACGCGGGAAGTCGCCCAAATCTACGCCCAGCGCGTCTTTGAACACTTTTTTCGCCATTCCTTCGGTGATGTCCATAATCTCGTCTTCGCTCAGGAACGAAGTTTCCAAGTCGATTTGGGTAAATTCAGGCTGGCGGTCGGCACGCAAATCTTCATCGCGGAAGCATTTAGTGATTTGGTAGTAGCGGTCGAAACCGGCCACCATCAACAGCTGTTTGAACAGCTGCGGCGATTGCGGCAATGCGAAAAATTCGCCCGGATGCACGCGGCTCGGCACGAGATAGTCGCGCGCGCCTTCGGGAGTCGAACGGGTCAGCATCGGCGTTTCGATGTCGATAAAGCCCTGCTCGTCCAAATAACGGCGCACACCCATTGCCACTTGGTAGCGCAGTTTCAGATTGCGCTGCATCTGCGGACGGCGCAAGTCGATAACGCGGTTGGTCAGGCGCACGTTTTCGCTGATGTTTTCATCGTCCACTTGAAACGGAGGCGTAGCGGCGGCGTTCAGGATTTCGATTTCTTTGGCCAAAATTTCGATTTTGCCCGACACCATTTTGTCGTTGGTTGTACCTTCCGGACGGTTACGCACGCGGCCGGTAATGCTCAAAACGTATTCGTTACGCGCGGAATCAGCCAAGGCAAAAGCCTCCGGCGTATCCGGATCGACAACAACCTGAACGATGCCTTCACGGTCGCGCAGGTCGATAAAAATCACGCCGCCGTGGTCGCGCCGGCGGTGCACCCAGCCTTTGACGGTAACGGTTTGGTCTAAATATTGCTCGCTGATTAAGCCGCAGTAATTGGTACGCATAAAGTTTCCTTTGGAAGGTTTTATCAATGTTTTAAACAGGTTGAGGCCGTCTGAATATTCAGACGGCCTTGAAATCAAGGCTTGCCGTTTTCTTCGCCGCCGGTTTGGCCTGCCGCGTTTTCAGACGGCACGGCTTCTTCTCGCTCCGGCGCAGGCAGGTTTTTCACCGGCAAATCGTCCGGCACAACCATACCGAGCGAAATCACATATTTCAGCGCTTCGTCCACGCTCATATCCAGCTCGATGATGTCGGCACGTTTCACCATAATATAGTAGCCGCCGGTCGGGTTCGGCGTGGTCGGTACATACACCGGCACATATTCTTCTTCGCCGAGTTTCGCTTCCACATCTTTCGGCAGGCTGCCCGAAACGAAAGCAATCGTGCGGATATCCGGCTGCGGAAACGGCACCAGCACCGGCGTTTTAAACGAACGGCCGTTGTCGGACAACAGCGATTCGGATACTTTTTTCACGCTGGAATAAATCGATTTCACCACGGGAATATTGCTCAACAGCGAATCCCACAGCTGCAAAATCTTTTTGCCCAACACGTTTGCACCAAACAGGCCAGTCACAAACAGCACCACAACGGCGATGATGAAGCCCAGCCCCGGCACATTGAAGCCGAGATAGTTTACCGGCTGCCATTTGGCCGGAATCAGATTGATCAGGCTGTCGGTTGCCGAAATAATGTAGCTGATTACCCACACGGTAACGGCTACGGGCAGCCATACCAGAATGCCGGTAATCAGATATTTTTTCAGGGCTTTTGCGAACGAACCGCCCTCGTTTTTCTCTGCCATTGCCCGCCCTCGACGGAATCCAAACCAAAACGCGCCATTATACGCTTTTTCTGCCGCCAACGGCGTATTTTCAGACGGCCTTCGTCTTACCTGCCCGACAAAAGCAAACAGGTTTATCCGTATGGGCAACTGCTCTCAAAAAGCAGCAGGCTTTGAAAGCAGGCGAGCAAAGGCCGTCTGAAAAATACGGTTTGGCTGCCGGCGAAACAGTGCAAACGCCTACGCAATGATGCAATCGCTTATTCAGCCGCTTAAATACCGTCCCAATCGCGGAACATCAAACCGATACCGATGCCGGTTTGCTTGTGGTTGTAGTCAATCAGGCTTTCGCCGTAGCCGTGGAAGCCGCGCACATAGCCTTTGAGCTTGCCTTTTACCGGGAAGGAATAACCGGCCTCCACCGCGCCTTTGCCGCTGCTCGGATTGTAACGCAGCGTAGACATCAGCGCTTGGCGGTCATTGAAACGGTAATGCAGGCGCACATCGCCGTGGCCCATATATTTAGTAATGTCGGGATTGTCGTCGTTGTCGCCTTTTTGGTCGAACAAACGCGTCCACACGCGCGGCATCACGGTCAGCTTGCCCCACTCCATACCGGCCATTGCGTAAGCACGGTTCCACGAACGCGATTCCGGACGGCTCTGGCCGTTCGATTCGTGAATAAAACCTGCGCCCACCATACGCAGCTTGCCGCCGAACGGCAGCTCGGCCTTAACCGGCTGGGTAATAAACATTTCCGGCGCATAATCGCTGTTGCGGAACGGCGCGGAACGGTGGCCTTGGCTCCACAGCTGCCAATCAGATTTCTGCGTATAGCCGAACCAGACATCGGCGCGCGTTTTAAACAAATCCTCTGCTACTTTGGTTTTGAACGACACCTGCATTTTCGCTTCCAAGCGTTTTTGGTCGGCAAAACGCTCGGCGTTGCTGATGCCGCGCGTCGGCGAATGCGGATGACGGTTCGGCGTTGTGTTGTACCAAGCCGGCATCAGATACATGGGATTGTGTTCGCGCACGGTCAAGAGGCCGTCTTCATCGTTCGCGTCCAAATCATACATATTGCTCAGCGGCGTGTAGGCATCGGCGGCATCCAGCAGCGTCTGGGTCGGCTCAAAACCTTCTTCCGCCAGTTTTTCCGGCGGCGAAAACACCAGCACGGCATCTTTGTTTTCCAAGCTGCTGTTTACCGTCTGCACCAAATCCAGCGCCTTGCCTTCCTGCGGTTTCGCTTCCGGCAGCGGTTTGGCCGGCGGAAACTGCGCCGAATATACCTTGTCGAAACAGGCCAAGCGCAGCGCATCGTCTTTAATCACGGTACACTGCATCGCAGGCGCGACATCAGCCTGAGCATAAAAAGGCAGCAATGTAATGCAGGCCGCCAAAACGGTTTGCTTGTTTTTCATAATGTTTCCGATGTTTTCCGTTGTACATGCCGCGACGGCCGACCGCAAAAAGCGGCGTTTTTCAGACGGCCTGACAAAGCAAAACCCCCAAACAACAGCAGTATCAGCGCGCTTGGGGGCATTTCGGACGTATAACGCCTAATATTAAGCCATTGCTTTCACTTTGGCAGACAAACGGCTCTTATGACGCGCCGCTTTGTTTTTGTGGAACACGCCTTTGTCGGCGATGCGATCCAATACTTTTACAGACTCTTGGTAAACCGCTTGTGCAGCAGCTTTGTCGCCTGCTTCAACGGCTTTCAGAACTTTTTTCACTGCGGTGCGGAATGCGGTACGCAGGCTGGCGTTGTGGGCACGGTTTTTAATCGCCTGACGGGCGCGTTTGCGTGCTTGTGCGCTGTTTGCCATATTTAATATCTCCTGACAGAAAATCTAAAATTTCGTAAACCGCGCATTTTAATGGTTAAAGCGCAGCAAGGCAAGTTTTATTGTCGGCGTGCGGCGCAAACGCGGCAAAGCACGGAAAAAACGTGCGGGAAAACAACAAAGCAACAGGTTTGGCTGCTTTCCGCTTCTGCTTTTGCCGTTCAGTTGCCGAGGCCGTCTGAAAACCGCAAGATCCGCCGCTTTGCAAACCGCCGGAGCTGCGTTTTCAGACGGCCTGTACGCATTTTTCAGAGCAAAAATACCGGCAGCAGGCAAACTTTGCCGGAATAAGGTTAAAGTCTTTGATTTTCCGTAAACACTCCATTACAATGCGCCGCACAACGCGCCAGAACATTCCGCTCCGGCGCGTATGTTTTCTGTTTATCCCAACAAAGGAATGATACCCCATCATGAAAAAATCATTATTGACAGCCCTGATTGCTCTGGCTCTGGCTGCCTGCGGCGGCTCTAAAACCGAAACCCAAGCGCCTGAGGCGAAAGATGCGGCGGCTTCCGCTGCTTCCGAAACCGCAGCCGCTTCCAACCTGCCGCAAACCGACGCGCTGAACATCTACAACTGGTCGAACTATGTCGATGAAGACACTGTGGACGAGTTCCGTAAAAAATTCAGCCTGAAACTGAACTACGACCTGTATGAGAACAATGAAACGCTGGAAGCCAAAGTGCTGACCGGCAAATCCGGCTACGACTTGGTGGTACCGGGCATTGCATTCCTGCCGCGCCAATTGCAGGCAGGTGCTTATCAGGAAGTCAATAAAGATTTGATTCCGAACTACAAAAACATCAACCCTACCCTGCTGACTATGTTGGAGCAGGCCGATCCGGGCAACAAATACGCCGTGCCTTACTTCTCAGGCGCGAACACCATCGCGATTACCGCGAAAGGCAAAGAAGCTTTGGGCGGCGAGTTGCCTGAAAACGGCTGGGATCTGCTGTTCAAGCCGGAATACACTGCCAAGCTGAAAGGCTGCGGCATCGCGCTGTGGGATACGCCGAGCGAAATGTTCCCGATCATTTTGAACTACTTGGGTAAAGACCCTGCCGGTACCAACCCTGCCGACATCGAAGCGGCGGCAGAAGTGCTGAAAGGCATCCGCGGCGATGTGAAACGTTTCAGCCCGTCCGTTATCGACGAACTGGCCCGCGGCGACATCTGTTTGGCAGCCGGTAACGGCGGCGACTTGAATATGGCGAAGAAACGTTCCGAAGAAGTGGGCAGCAAAGTCGGTATCGACGTTCTGACACCGAAAGGTATGGGCTTCTGGATTGAATCTTGGCTGATTCCGGTAGATGCGAAAAACGTGGAAAACGCGCACAAATACATCAACTGGACTTTGGAACCTGAAATTGCCGCACGCAACGGCAACTTCGTGACCTTCGCTCCTGCCAGCCTGCCGGCTCAGAAGCTGATGGATCCTGCGCTGGTTGAAGTACGCTCCATCTTCCCGAACGAAGAAGATATGAAAAACGGTTTCGTAATGCCGCAAATGAGCGACGAAGCGAAAAAACAAACCGTTGCCCTGTGGCAAAAAATCAAAGCCGGCCAATAATTTTCCGGCAAACAGCGGCTGCTTTCGGGCAGCCGTTTTTTTCGGGCAACAAGGCCGTCTGAAAATGCGTTTTTCAAACGGCCTTCGTTGATTCATTCTTGTATGGCATTTGTGTGCCGCCAACTCTCAGAAAGTCGCCCCTCAACACCTGCCCTCGTCACATTCGGGCTTGACCCAGTTATCTTCTCAGCCAACCAAACAGCGATATACATAACCATTTTTAGGAATGGATGCCACACCCACCATCGTCATACTCGGGCTTGGCCCGAGTATCTCTTCCGACAACCAAACAGCAACACGCTTCTCCGCCCTAACACAGCCTCTCTCATTTTCAGACGGCCTCAAAGCCGTAAAACAAAAACGGATAAGGGTTTGCGCCCTTATCCGTTTGCCGTTTCAAAACCGGAACAACAGATTCAATGCTTATTCGGTTTTATCCTTTGCCGCTTTGGTTTTCACGGTTTTGCTTTTGGCTGCCGGTTTGTCCGCATCGGCCTTGGCTGCCGTGCTGCGTTTGCGCGCAGCGGTTTTCTTCGGTTTTTCTTCCGCTGCGGTTTCGGCTGTTGCGGCGGCTTTGCGGCGTGTAGTACGTTTTTTCGCCGGTTGGGCAATATCCAGCTTCACGCTGTTTTTGTCCGCCCATTCTTGCAGTTTTGCGGTAAATACTTTGCCCATCGGAGTCGGATCGCCGCTGAACAAGGTTTGCAAGCCGTTGTTCTCGATGATGTGGCGGCGCAACGCCAAACGCTCTTCGTGGTTTTCGGCCAAACGTACGGCGCAGGCAACATATTCGTCCGCCGTTCGGGTAATCAGCCATTCCGGCAGACCCAAGCGTTTGAACAAGCCCTCGTCAATGTGTTCGTGTACTTCCGGACCGGTTTTGCATACGCCGACCAAGCCCAAAGTAATCATATCAATGATGCCGTTGGTGTTGCCGAACGGGAACGGGTTAATCATCATATCGCACTGATACAGCGTGCGCATATAGTTTTGATAGTCTTGGTGCGGATACACGGAGGCATCGCGGCCGAGATAAGACTTGATAAAGCGCTCGACATACGGATGGGTAACGCCGGACGATTGACCCAGCGCGAAGTGGAAATGCACTTTCACGGCAGCACGGTCGCGGATGGCCCGACACGCTTCCAAGAAATACGGATTCAGCTTCATTGTGGTTGCGGCAACGCCGATGTGTACTACCGGAGGATTTTCAATCAGGCGGTATTCCACGCTGTCCGGTGCGAGTGCAGACGGCACATACGGCAGTGCGTCTTTCGGCAGGCGCAACAGTATCTCGCTGAAACATTCTTCCGAGCCGACGTAATCGTCTTCCACAATCACATAATCAATAAATTCGGAATGCGTGGTTGCCGGATGGCCGAGCGCAATCGCTTGAATCGGAGCAAGGCGCAGGTTGCTGACGAAAATCGGCAGCAAATCCATACCGATGCTCGGCATATACAGTACGGCAGCACGGTTTTCTTCGCAAATAGCGCGTACCTGTTGCAGTTTGGCTGCCAAGTTGGCACCGCGTTCTAAGTTGATAAACTCGTCAAATACATTGCGGCCGGCTTCATCTACCGCATCGTTGCCGATGCCGATGATATGGAAATGTTCGCGTGCCGCACGCAAAGAGGTTGAGTGCGTACGGTAAATCGAATGGGCGGCGTGGAAATGTTCCAACAGTACCACCATAACCGGTTTGCCGTTGCGGTAACCGATTTCGCCCATTTCCAGGCTTTGAATGCCGGCTTGTGCCAAGAAAGTTCGCGCCAAATGGTTTACACCTTCTTTTACGCGGTGTTTGTCGGCATCAATATCGTAGCTGCAATGCATATAGACATCATGCAGAATGCCCGATGGTATGCGCGTGATGTCGGTAAGCTCTTTGAAACGCTCCGGAGCCCATTTCAAAATAGCGGCACGCTTGTTGAAGGCTTGCGTTGTCGCGATAAACCGTGGAGATTGCAGGGCAATGGCCAGAGAGGCCGCCAAGTCCGGATTCATTTCCCATAATTTTTCCAAATTCAGGGCAACATTAGATTCCGGCAGATAGAGTACGCAGAATTTATATAATGTTCCTGATTGAGGATCCAAATGGAAATCGTTCCATAAAGAATTCGGTTCAGGATTGGAGTTATAGGTTGCCAAGATATGGTCGGCATTGATATACGGCGATGAGGCAAAAATCATATTCAGCCAACGTTGCAGCGAGAGGAAGCGCAGCGTGCCTGATTCTGAAATGTGGAATTCGGGATCGGCGAACAACTCGGTAATGGCTACGGCCATACGGGTGCAGAAATGTACGCACTGATCTTGATGGTTTGCGTTTAATTGCACCGGAATCTGGCATTCGATGTTTTGAATATCACCGAAATTATTGTCGATTTGGCCGAGAATGCTCAGCAATTCATTGGCTGCATCTTCGTATTGTTTGGCTTTAACCAGCGATTCGAAACGCTCTACGCTTGGCAGTTGTTGATTTTCGTTCATTATTTCACTCCGTGTTACTTTTTCACTTTATCAATAAGTTAAAACAATATAAAAAAACAAATGATTTATTTCAGGACGCTGTTTTCAGACGGCCTGTGCAGCTTACCTATTTAAATAAGCAAGCCCAAAATGCTTATCTTCTTCTGCGGTCGCCCGGCACAGGCAGATCCGCCCAGCGCATAATGTTTGCCACTTCCGCCGGATTCAGTTCGTAGAACTGGCCGCGTTTGAGACGGTTCGGCAGGCCGATGGGGCCGAAACCGATGCGCACGAGGCGGCTGACAGTCAAGCCTTGGCTCTCGAAAATGCGGCGCACTTCGCGGTTGCGGCCTTCTTTGATGACCACGTTATACCATTTGTTTACGCCTTCGCCGCCTTGCTCGTAAATGCGCTCTACTTTGGCCAAACCGTCTTCCAGCATTACGCCTTCTTCGGTCAGCATCCGCATTTGCTCGGTATCCAAACCGCCCAAGGTACGCACGGCGTATTCGCGCTCTACTTCAAAGCTCGGGTGGGCAAAACGCTGCACCAGTTCGCCGGAGGTAGTCAAAATCAGCAGTCCGCTGGTATTGATGTCCAAACGGCCGATGGCAACCCAGCGGCTGCTGGCGGCCTGAGGCAAGCGGTCGAAAATACTGACACGGCCTTGCGGGTCGTCGCGCGAAACGATTTCACCTTCTTGTTTGTAATACAGAATCACGCGCGGCAGGCGGTCGGCCCATTTCAGCTTGATCACGCTGCCTTTCACCAATACTTGATCGTCCGGCGATACTTTGTCGCCCAAACCGGCCACTTTGCCGTTCACCGTTACCCAGCCGTTCGCAATCCATTCTTCCATTTCGCGGCGCGAGCCTACGCCCGAAGCGGCCAAGGCTTTTTGCAGGCGCACCGGCTCGGCGCGGCTCAAATCGATGCGTTTGTCTTTCAAATCACGCGAGCGTTCCATAATTTTCTGGTTGGGGTTGCGTACCACCAGTTTTTTTGCTTTGGCGGCACGCTGTTTCGGTGCAGCCTGCTCGCTTCTGCGGCCGTTTTGGCCGTCTGAAAAGCCGCCTGTCGGGGCAGCTTTCCGTTTGTTCTCGGAAAAAGTCCGTTTTTCAGACGGCCTTTTGGCCGCTGCGGTTTTCTTGGCACTTGCGCCGTCGCGCCATTCGCGCTTGCTGGACGGCTGTTTGCCCGATTTAGTGGAGCGGTTCATTTGTTCTCATTCCTAACCCGTCGTCTGACGGTTCTTCTGCGGCTTCGGCCAACGATTCCTCATCGGTAGCACCGGCGGCAGGTTCGGTTAATTCGGGCAAAACCAGTTCGCCCAATTCGGTTAACGGCGGCAGGGCTTCGAGGCTGTCGAGCTGCAAATCCGTTAAAAAAGCATCGGTGGTCGCCCACAAAGCCGGACGGCCGATGCTGTCGCGGTGGCCGATTACCTCAATCCAACCGCGGTCGTGCAAAGTCTGCATGACATTTTGCGAAACAGCCACACCGCGTATGCCTTCAATGTCGCCGCGCGTAACCGGCTGCATATAGGCGATAATCGCCAGCGTTTCCATTACGGCACGCGAGTAACGCGGTGTACGCGCTTCCTGCAAACTGCTCAGGCGCGTAAAGGCAGATTCGGCAATTTGGAAACGCCAGCCGTCTGCGGTGTGCACCAGTTGCAGCGCACGGCTGTGCCAGCGCGTTTTCAAGGTAGCCAGCACATCAATCAGCTTGTCTTGCGACAGCGGCGGCTGGCACATTTCGCGCATCGTACGCTCGCTCAGAGGCTCGGTCTGCGTCAGCAGCGCGGCTTCGATCAGCGCGTCGGGCGGCAAACGGTCAGTCATCATCGTCATCCGTACGCGGTTTGCGCGCGGTTTCGATGATTTTTTGCAGCTCTACGGTTTCGAGGCCGTCTGAAAAACCGCGCTTGCCGGTGAGCGTGTAACCGCGCTTTTGATAATAAGCAATCAATTTATCCTGCGCGGCATCAACGTCCATTTCAATCGCGCCTTGATGCAGGTGCAGCGCGGCAAATTCTTCCACCGCACGCAGCATACTGCCGCCGATGCCTTGCTGTTGCGCTTCGGGGTGTACGGCGGTCATTTCAACTTTAAGGAACTTGTCGTCCTTGGCATCAAGCAACACGATAATGCAGCCGAGCAGCGCAGCCGAGGCGCTGATCTGGCCGGTGTTGTCAAACACGAAACAATAGCGGCGGCTGTCTTGCAGCAAATCGGCGATATATGCCACCGAATAACCGCTGCATTGTGTGCCGTCCGCCGTTTTGCGGTAGCTGGCGTTCAGCAGTTCGCTCAAATCATCGACATCGTCTTCGTTGCCGATACGCAGTAACAAGGGTCCGCTCATAATTTTCTCTTTGTGTCGCTGCAAACGGCGTTGCCGTCTGCCGGATATTATTGAGATGCCGCAAACCGCGCCAAAACGCGCAGACAAACGGCAGCCGTATCATAACACGCAGCTTTGATAAAACCGAAACAAACCGCCGTTTCATCGGGCTTGCCTGCCGCGCTGTGTTGTAAACAATGTAACAAATACGGCAAAGGCCGTCTGAAACAGGCTTTTTCAGACGGCCTTGGTGGTTTTCTGCCGTTTGCCGCGATGACAAAAATCACGGCGGCATTTCGGTTTTACTTCTTCAAACCGCTTAAAATGCCGCTGGCGATAATCACCGCCATTCCCAGCCATTCGCGCCAGTCCAACACATCGCCGAACAGGAAAACGCCGGTCAGCGAGGAAAATACAACGGTCAGATAAGCCAATGAAGCAACAGTAAATTTCTGCCCGACTTTATACGCACGCGTCATTGCCAGCTGCGCCAGCATTGCCGAAGCACCGATGGCCAGCAGATACGGCGCGGCCGCCCAAGAAAGCGGCGTCCAGCCCTGCCAGCTTGCCCAAGCGGCGGCAATCAGCATTCCGACTGCGGAAAAGTAAAACACCACGCGCCAACCCGGTTCGCCGAGCAGCGAAAGTTCGCGCACCTGCAAATATGCCCAGCCCGACAGCAAGCCGCCGAACAGGCCGATAATACCGGCCAGCTCCTGCCCGTTCTGGAAAGACGGATTCAGCAGCAGCACCACGCCGGCAAAGCCGAACACCAGCACGGCTTGCGTGTACCACGAAATTTTTTCGCGCAACACAATCAGCGAAAGCAGTGCCAGAAAAATCGAAGAGGTATAGCTGAGGGTTACGCCCGTTGCCAGCGGCAGATGAACGATGGCGTAAAAAATGCAGAGCATCGCCACCGTACCGGAAATGCTGCGGTTGAGATGTGCTTTGATATGCGGCGTGCGGAACGTTTTACCCTGCGCCAAAGCCATACCGCCCAAAACCGCAACGGAAAACACCATCCGCCAAAATACCAGCTCGCCGCCCTGATAGCCGAATTGCTGGTTGGCGGCTTTCAGCACCACATTCATTACCGTAAACAGCAACGCCGCAATAATCATCCACGCCGAACCGAGCGGATCTTTTTTCGTTTCGTCCACGTTGTATCCCAAGCGGCCGCGCCGCCAAAAAGGGCGAATCATAACACGTAACACGGCGCTTCCAAGCCCGTAATCGTTCACGGCGCGTTTATCAAAGAATCTGTGGCGGATATTTGCCCGCCAAGCATTTTATCTTCACAGTTTTGTTAAGCGTTCCGGCAAAGCCGGACGAATACCAAAAACAAAACGCCCAAGCATCAGCTTGAGCGTTTTTCCGACCTTTTTCAGACGGCATCGGCAGGCAAGGCCGTCTGAAAACGGGCATTATCGGAATTTGTAGGTATATTGAACGCCAACGATACCGGCACGGCTCTTATAGGTGGCCGAACCGTTGGTTTTGCTGGATACGCAGGCCACTTCTGCCGCATTGCTGCCGCCGCAGTAGCCATTTACGTTTGCCTTGCCTTTTTTGATGAACAAGTGGCTGTATGCGGCATTAACAGTATGTTGCGGTGCGATGTTGTATTTCGCGCCGAGCGACAGCCATACGCGGTCGTTGTCCGGCATTGTGGTCATACGGTAATCGGCGTTTTTAACCGGCGAGCGGTCGTAGGCCAAGCCTGCGCGCAACTGCAAATCAGGCGTGTATTGGTAAGACGCACCGGCAGACACTTTCCAAGTATTGCGCCAATTCGGCTGCAAAATGGTTTCATTGGATTTGTTTTCAACAGGATTCGGGCCGGAAACGAGCTTGTTGCCGCCCAAAATCAGGTTGGCCTGATTGAAACGCGAATGGCGCGTCCAAGTGGCATCGCCGAATACGTTCCACTGCGGATTGACTTTCCACATACCGTGCAGCGACAAAGATTCAGGGGTAATGATTTTCACGGAAGCATCTTCTTTTTCCGCATAGCCGTTGTCACGGACGGCTTTTTTCAGCTCTTCGCCGTTTTCACCGTTAAACAGGCCGTCGCTCAAAATCCATTCGTTGTGGCCTTTCAGCGTATGCTTCACTTTCGAGCGGTAGTTCGCACCCACGCGCACGTTGTCGTTGATGTCCCACAACCAGCTCAGAGTGTAGCCGAAGCCCCAGTCGTCGCCTTTGACTTTCGCATAGCCGTCAGCCAAGCCGTTGGCATTGGTTTGACCGCTCTTTACGCGGAGAGCATAAGAATTCAGTGCAAAAGCTTCTTGGCCAGATATGGGTTTCGCATTCAGCAACAATTGTTTTTGTTCGGTTGTTGCCGTACCTGCTTCAAGTGCTTTTTTAGCATCTTTTAATTTTAAAAAATCACTGACTTTTTGTTTAAGACCCTGATCAGCAAGACTTTCTATCTGAACTTGCAATTCGGAATTTTGGGAAATAATCTTATCCAACTGTGCATTGGACAAATTTGAATGAGCCGGATTAGTCTTCAAACGTTGCCGTACTCCGTCTCGTACTGTCTCCTGAGCACCCGCAACAGCCGCATTCGCTCCTTTTTCAACAAAACCGCCGAAGTTGGCGTATTGGCGCAGATGCGCTTTGGTGTGTTGCGCCACCAAGCCCACGCCGAAAGAGT
>JAUNKU010000030.1 GCA_030532645.1 Neisseria sp.
GGTGGTGAATTTGGCGCGTTCGATGCCTTCTTTTTCTTCAACCTGTTTGTGGAAGCCTTTCCAGAATTTGTCCATTACGGGCACCCACTCGCGTTTGCCGTTGGCGATTTCGTCGAGCTGGTCTTCGAGCTTGGCGGTGAAGTGGTAGTCCACATAGGTGGCGAAATGTTCGGTCAGGAATTTATTCACAATATCGCCGGTGTCGGTCGGCATAAAGCGTTTTTGTTCCAAGGTAACGTATTCGCGGTCTTTCAGCGTGGAAATAATGCTGGCGTAGGTGGACGGGCGGCCGATGCCGTATTCTTCCAAGGCTTTTACCAAAGTGGCTTCGTTGAAGCGCGGCGGCGGCGAGGTGAAATGCTGTTCGCCGTAGAGCGCATCAACGGGCAGTTTGTCGCCCTCTTTCATTTCGGGCAGTTTTTTGTTGTCTTCGTCGCCGTCGTTGTCGTCCGTACCTTCTTCGTACACGCTCAAAAAGCCGGCAAAAGTCTGCACTTGGCCGGTTACGCGGAATACGCCGCTGCCAAGGGCAATATCGACGGTGGTTTGGTCGAACTTGGCCGGTGTCATCTGGCAGGCAACGGTACGCTGCCAAATCATTTGGTAGAGCTTGAATTGGTCGGCCGTCAGGAAAGGTTTCACGCTTTCGGGCGTGCGGTAAACCGAAGTCGGGCGGATGGCTTCGTGCGCTTCCTGCGCGTTTTTCGACTTGGTTTTGTAGTGTTTGGCGGCAGAGGGCAGATATTCTTTGCCCAGTTTGTTTTCAATGAAATGGCGGATTTCCACCAAAGCTTCATCCGACAGGGTAACGCTGTCGGTACGCATATAGGTAATCAAACCGATTGCGCCTTGGCCGACATCGATGCCTTCGTAAAGCTGCTGGGCGGTACGCATTGTGCGGTCGGTGGTCATACCGAGCTTGCGTACGGCATCTTGCTGCATTGTGGAAGTTGTGAACGGCGCGGCCGGGTTGCGGCTGCGTTTTTTCTTCTCAATGGCGGCCACTTCGGCTTCTTTGCCCTGCAAGGCGGCCAGCACTTCGGCCTGCGCGTTTTCAGACGGCAGGGAAAACTGTTCCAGCTTCTCGCCGTTGCACTGCACCAGCTTGGCAGTAAACTTACTGCGGCCTTTGTGGCTGTCTAAATGCACCGTCCAATATTCCTGCGCTTCAAACGCGCGGATTTCGTTTTCACGCTCGCAAATCAGGCGCAAAGCCGGGCTTTGCACGCGGCCGGCGCTCAAACCTCGGCGGATTTTTTTCCACAACAAGGGCGACAGATTAAAACCGACCAAATAATCCAGCGCACGGCGCGCCTGCTGGGCATCAACCAAATCAATCTCAATTTCGCGCGGATGGGCAATCGCGTCCAATACCGCGTTTTTGGTGATTTCGTGGAACACCACGCGCTGCGGTTTCAGATTTTTCAAACCGCGTTTGCTTTTCAGAATCTCGTTCAAATGCCAAGAAATGGCCTCGCCTTCCCTATCCGGGTCCGTTGCCAGATAGAGGTTTTCCGCCTCGCGCGCCGCCGACACAATCGCATCAACGTGCTTGACATTGCGTTTGACCAATTCGTATTTCATCGCGAAGTTGTTTTCAGGATCAACCGCGCCATTTTTCGGCACAAGATCGCGGACGTGGCCGTAAGAAGCCAGAATTTCAAAGTCGCCGCCGAGGTATTTTTTCAGCGTTTTCGCCTTGGAGGGCGACTCGACAATCAGAAGGTTTTTTGCCATTTTTGATTTCTCGGAAAGTTGTTTGTGTATTTGATTTCAATCTCTTAGATTTTCAGACGGCCTCTCTGGAAGGCCGTCTGAAAATCCATGTTTTTTTAATCTGCCCGTTTATCTTCTTCCCACAACAAACGGATCAGCTCTTGTGCTTCTTGCCCGTCGAGCATCGCTCCGAGATAAACCGTTTCGTTGCGGTATCGGAATGTCAACGCGCCATAAGAAGGCAAGCGGCGGTAATGGTATAAATTATTGTCTGTTCCCAAACCGAAATCCCATTCTTTCGGGCTGTAATGAGTGCGTTCGACACCCTGCATTTCGGCCAGAGCAAAACGGAATACTTCGCCGCGCCCAAACAAGCTGCGCGAATAGAAAAGCACACCTTGATGCAAACGGAATTGCTCCTGTGCGAAGCATAAAGACAACAAGCGTTTCAACCAAAACACGGTCATTAAAACCGTCAGCCCGACCATCAACCACATCGCCGCGCCGAACCAGCCGCCGCCTGTCGCCATATCCGCTATTTTTCCGATACTCGGAAACCCGATCTGCATCAGCAGAATCAGCGCGAAAATGACCGCGCCTGTGTGCTTCGGGCGGGGGAAGATCACGGAAAGCCCGTTTTCATCACGAACCGTCCGATAACGTGTTTTTTGCTCCACTTTCATTACCCACTTTTAATGCTTCACCGGATTTTCCTGCAACACGCTCATCAAATCGTAGCCGATAAGCGTAGGCGGTTCGGCGTTTTGCACCCACAAAGCCAGCAGCACCACCACTTTCGCCATATCTTCGGTTACTTCGTCAAACGGCAGATGCATCAGCGCGTGTACCACCAATTCGCGTTGCACTGAATCCAGCGCGCCGGCACGTTCAAGAAAATACAACAGGTTCAGCACATCGTGCGGCAGGGCGGATAATTCATCCGCGCAATATACGCGTATGGCTTTGCTGCCTGCGGCCGCCGGTTCGAACAACGGCGGCTCGGTCAGAATTTCCAGCAACATCAGTGCATTATTGATTTCCGCCGCATCAAAACCGGCGGTTTCCAGCAAATCGCCCAGCACGGGCTGCGGCGGACAGGCTTCGGCATCTTGGAAATGTTGGATTAAAAAGGCAATCAGTTCTGCCATTATATTGTTTTCCTTAATTTTTATTTTGTTTCGGCGTTTGCCTTTTGGTTCATTTCATTTACTTGCTCAACGCCTGCATGGGAATGATGTGCGAATGTACGGCTTGCGGTGACAGCGGTGGTTGAGTTGGCACGAAAGCGGAAACCCAACAATACAGCCCTTCGTTAAACCTTGTTGGGTTTACGCTTTCGCTCCAACACAACCTACTTCGTACACCTGATTTTGCTTAACACATCGTCATACTCGGGCTTGAACCGGGCATCTCCTCTGCCGGATTTTACGGTTTGCCAAATGAAAAATATTCAGGTCAAACTCAAATATAACAGGTTATGTCGTTTTTCAGACGGCCTCAAATCCGCTGGTAACGGCCGCCGCTCAATGCGGCGATTTTGCCGTCCAATTCCATTTCCAACAACGCGGCGTAAATATCGGCGGCAGGCTGTTGCAGGGTTTCGGCCAATATATCGGGGTGGACGGCATCGTAGCCCATCGCAGTCAGGATTTGTTCGGCCAAGCCGTTTTCAAGGCTGTCTGAAACGGGGGTATTTTGCTCGGGCGGCAAGCTGTTTGCCGGACTTTCCTGTCCGGCTGCATTTTTGCTTGCACCCGTTTGATGCGCTGCTTCTGCCTTGCTGCCGTATGGCAAAACCGCAAGCATTGCGCGCCTGCCGTCCGGCAAATCCGTTTTTTCAGACGGCACAAACGCCGCCGCTGCGGTTGTTTCTTGCTCCGCTGCGGCGGCTTCTTTATTTATAGAATATGCGTTTTGTTGCGGTTTGTGCAATAGCTGCGGACATTCGGCGAAAATGTCGTCCAAACATTCGGTCAGTTTCGCGCCTTCTTTAATGAGTTTGTGGCAGCCTTTGCTGTGCGGATTGTCAATTGATCCGGGCACGGCCATCACTTCGCGCCCCATCTCGCCGGCCAACCGTGCGGTAATCAGCGAGCCGGATTCCGGCGCGGCTTCGACCACCAAAGTGGCGTGCGACAAGGCGGCAATCAGGCGGTTGCGGCGCGGAAAATTGCCGGCCAGCGGCCGCGTTCCGATCGGAAACTCCGACACCAGCGCGCCGCGTTCGGCAATTTGATAAGCCAAATCTTTGTTGGACGGCGGATAAATGCGGTCGATACCCGTTCCCCACACGGCCACGGTCGAACCGCTGCCCTGCAACGCGCCCTGATGCGCGGCAGTATCGATACCTGCCGCCATACCGGAAACCACGGTTACGTCCTGCTGCGACAATGCAGCGGCAAAATCACGGGCAATCCGCATCGCCTGCGGCGTAGCGTGGCGGCTGCCGACCATTGCCAGCGAAGGTTTGGCAAGCAGGCGTACATCGCCGCGCACAAACAAAACCGGCGGCGGAGTCAGCCCTTCGGCCAACATCGGCGGAAAATCTTGATCGCTCAACAGCAGCAGCCGGCAGCCGTCTTTTTCCGCCCAAGCCAAAGCCTCGTCGGCCGCACGTTCGGCATCGGCACGGCGTTTGCTCCAAGCGCTCACTGCCTGCGAGCGCGCCAAACAGTCGACCACTTCCGCCGCAGGCCGCCGCCACGCTTCCACTGCCGAGCCGTAGCGGTGCAAAAGATGCAGAAAACTGTCTGCCCCCAAATACGGCAGAAAATTCATACACAGCCAAGCATAACGTTCCGTTCCGTCCATTTTGCCCTCCTTTGTTCTCTTTTTTATGATTCAGACAGCCTCTCAGCCGCCCGATGCCGTCTGAAAAGCTTTGCTTTGTGCGCGGTTTCCCTCCGGCCGAAACAGGCTATAATGCCGCCTTGAAAAAAGTGGCGATTGCCGTCATCAATAGCATTCATCAAAGAAACCGCGCCTGCTGTATCTTCGCGGCAGTTTATATTAACATTGCGCCCTGAACATTTGAAAGACAGATAACGATATGGCTTTATTACCGATTTTGCAGTACCCGGACGAACGTCTGCACATTGTCGCCAAACCTGTGGCAGAAATCGACGACCGCATCCGCACGCTGGTGGCGGATATGTTTGAAACGATGTACGAATCGCGCGGCATCGGCTTGGCCGCCACGCAGGTGGACGTACACGAGCGCGTGGTGGTGATGGATTTGAGTGAAGACAAAAGCGAACCGCGCGTGTTCATCAATCCCGTGATTACCCACAAAGACGGCGAAACTACCTACGAAGAAGGCTGCCTGTCCGTTCCCGGCATTTACGACACCGTTACCCGCGCCGAGCGCGTTACCGTGGAAGCCTTGAACGAAAAAGGCGAAAAATACACGCTCGAGGCCGACGGCCTCTTGGCCATCTGTATCCAGCACGAGCTCGACCACCTGATGGGCAAAGTGTTTGTAGAACATTTGTCGCAGTTGAAACAAAACCGCATCAAAACCAAATTGAAAAAACGCCAGCGTTTGTGATTTTTGGAACAGTTTGATTTTTGGAAACAGCCTGTTGGGAAAACAGGCTGTTTTTTCAGACTGCCTTTGTTCATTCAATAAACATTGCTGCGACATAATTTGGCAGCCACCGCCGCGCAGCCAACTCAAACAAGCTCGTCCTACTGTTTGCTTGTTTTTCAGACGGCTTTTATTGATTGAATAGCGGTTTAACATTTACCGCCGCCGCACAGCTAATTCAAACAAACCCGTCATACTCGGGCTTGACCCGAGTATCTCCCCCGATTGAATACAAGATACTCAACCGAAATCCTTTTTTTAGCACGCCTATTCCGCCCGAACCAAACATTTGATCAGCCGTTTTTCAGCACTTCTTTTGCGTTTAACGGAAGAGATACTCGGGTCAAGCCCGAGTATGACGAGCAGGTTGGAATGCACAGTCTTGTTTATTCAATGCAGTTCGCAGGCCGGGCTTCAGCCCAGCAAATACAATATCTGAATATCCACCTTTTTTGCTGGGCTAAAACCCAGCCTACGATTATTTCTGTTCAAAACACAAAAAGCCGTCTGAAAATCCCTGTTTTCAAGCTTCACTTTTCAGACGGCCCGTTCCTTATGTTAAGATTCCGCCTTAATTTTTCCTGAGAGACCGATATGAAAGTCATTTTTGCCGGTACGCCGGATTTTGCCGCGCTGGCGCTGAAAGCGGTTGCCGCTGCCGGTTTTGAAATTCCGCTGGTACTGACCCAGCCAGACCGCCCGAAAGGACGCGGTATGCAGTTGCAGGCCTCGCCGGTGAAGCAGGCGGCGTTGGAATTGGGTTTGACGGTTGCCCAGCCGGAAAAATTGCGCGGCAATACCGAGGCTTTGGCTTTGCTGAAAAGCGTTGGTACCGATGTGATGGTGGTAGCCGCCTACGGGCTGATTCTGCCGCAGGAAGTGTTGGATACGCCGAAACACGGCTGTTTGAATATCCACGCTTCGCTGCTGCCGCGTTGGCGCGGTGCGGCACCGATTCAGCGTGCGATTGAAGCCGGCGATGCGGAAACCGGCGTGTGCATTATGCAGATGGACATCGGTTTGGACACCGGCGCGGTAGTCAGCGAACACCGCTACGCTATCCGCCCGACCGATACGGCAAACGAAGTGCACGATGCGCTGGCCGCACTCGGCGCACAAGCGATTGTGGCGGATTTGTGCCGTCTGAAAAACGAGGGCAGATTAACAAGCACGCCGCAGCCGGAAGACGGCATCACTTACGCGCAAAAACTGAGCAAAGAAGAAGCCAAAATCAATTGGAACGAAGCGGCGGAAGTGGTGGCGCGCAAAATCCGCGCCTTCAATCCCGTACCGGCCGCGTGGACGGAATGGCAGGGCAAACCGCTGAAAATCTGGCGTGCCGAAGCCGTTGCTTATTCGGACAATGCTGCCGCCGGAACGGTATTGTCCTTGAATTCAGACGGCCTTACGGTTGCCTGCGGACAAGGTGCGCTGAACATTACCGAGCTGCAACCGGCAGGCAGCAAACGGATGCCTGTTGCCGCCTTTGCGGCCGGCCGCAGCATTGAACAAGGAACGCAATTATGAGTATGGCACGCGCACAACAACTGGCAGCGCAAAGCATCGCCGCTGTTGCCGAAGGGCAGAATCTGCAAGATGTTCTGGCCGCCGTCCGCGCCGAACACGCAGACTTGACGCCGTCTGAAAACGGCGCGTTGCAAGACATCGCCTACGGCACACAACGCCATCTGGGCAGCTTGAAATTTATGCTCGGCAAAATGTTGAACAAACCCATCGACGATCCGCGTTTGGAAAGCCTGCTGCTGGCCGCGCTCTACCAACTCAACTACACGCGCAACGCGCCGCACGCGGTGGTAAACGAAGCAGTCGATGCCATCGGCAAAATCGGCCGCGGCCAATTCCGCTCGCTGGCCAACGCGCTGCTGCGCCGTTTTCTGCGCGAAAAAGACAAGCTCAACGCGCAATGCAAGTCGGACGATACGGCCAAACACAATTTCCCGAAATGGTGGCTCGCCTATCTGCAAAAAGCCTATCCGAAACATTGGCACAACATCGTTGCCGCAGCCAACAGCCGTCCGCCGCTGACCTTGCGCGTCAACCGCCGCCGCAGCAATGCAGAAGCGTATTTGGCGAAACTGCAAGAAGCAGGTTTGGACGGCAAAATCCTGAGCGATTACGCCGTCCGCCTGAACGAAGCCGTCCCTGTTTCGCAACTGCCGCAGTTTTCAGACGGCACGGTGTCGGTGCAGGATTTCGGCGCACAAAAAGCGGCCGAGCTGCTCGCCCCGCAAAACGGCGAACGCATTCTCGATGCCTGCGCCGCACCGGGCGGCAAAACCGGCCATATTCTGGAAAGCGCCGATTGCGAAGTGGTTGCGCTCGACATTGACGAAGGCCGTCTGAAAAGAGTTGCAGACAATCTGCAACGCTTGAACCTCGCTGAACGCGCCCTCCTCTTCTGTGCAGACGCGCAAGACACCGCTTCGTGGTATGATGGCAAACCGTTTGATGCCGTGCTGGCCGATGTGCCCTGCACTGCTTCGGGCGTGGTCAAACGCAATCCCGACATCAAATGGCTGCGCCGTCCCGACGACGGCAAAAAAACCGCCGCCCAGCAAGAAGCAATGCTTGACGCGCTGTGGGGCGTGCTGAAACCGGGCGGCCGGATGCTGTTGGCCACCTGCTCGATTTTCCACGAGGAAAACGGTCACCAGCTGCAAAACTTCCTCAACCGCCACGGCGATGCCGAATGCCGCGAACAGTACATTCTGCTGCCGAACAACAACCAAGATGGCTTTTATTACGCACTTATCCAAAAGCAGTAAAACCCTGCTGCTGTTTCTCGGCCTCGCGCTGCTGCTGGTTCTGCCGCAGCGCGCCGCCGCAGAAAGTATCCACCCCACCCGCGCCGTCGCCCGTTTGGAGAGCGACGGCCGGTTGAGCGTGAGCAGCCGTTTCCACACCGAGCTGCCCAAGCCCCTGCAACAAGTGCTGAAACAGGGCGTGCCACTGCACTTTACGCTCAACTACCGCCTCTCCGCGCCCACTTGGGCCGCCTATAAATTCAAACTCGGCCAGCTGGTTGGCAGCGATGACAGCGTGCCGTACAAACTCTCCTTCCATCCGCTGACCAACCGCTACCGCGTTACCGTCGGCACATTTTCCAGCGAATACAGCAGCCTCGATACCGCCTTGCGCGGCGTGGGCGCGATTGCCAACTGGGCGGTTCTGCCCAAAGGCACGCTGGAAGGCAGCGAAGCGCGCGAAGTGAAAGCCGAAATCCGTCTGGCACTCAGCACCGACCAACTGCCCAAGCCGTTCCAAATCAACTCGCTGACCGCCAAACACTGGCATCTCGATTCCGGCTGGCGGCCGCTTGCAGTCAGCAAAGGATAAGCTATGCGCGTTTACTTTTTCTTTGCCGCACTGCTTTCCCTTTCCCTGCTCGCAATGCTGACCGCCGCCACCGGCAACGAAAGCCCGCTGACCAATTATTTCTGGTGGATTATCAGCGCCTGCGCCTTATTGGTGGTGATGCTGCTGGCGATGCTCTCGCGCTATATTCTGCTGTTGCGCCGCGAAAGCCGCCACAATATGCTCGGCTCGCGGCTGGCGCGGCGGCTGGCGGTGATGTTTACGCTCGTTGCGCTGATTCCGGCGCTGTTTCTCTGCGGCGTGGCGGCACAATTTATTTCATACAGCATCAATTCCTGGTTCGGCAACGACACCGCGCAGGCGCTGGAAAGCAGCCTGAATCTGAGCAAATCCGCGCTGAACCTGTCGCTCGACCAAAGTTTCCGCCGCGCCGCCGCCTTGAAAAGCAGTGTGGAAAAAGAAGCAAGGCCGTCTGAAAAACTGAAAACCAATACGCAGGCTGCCGCGTTCCAACAGCTGGCCGTTGTCGGTTTATCCGACGGCAAAGCCGATATGGTCCGCAATGCCGACAAACTGCCGCCGCCGCTGTTAGAGCCGGAAACGCGCGAGCTGTTAAATGCAGCCGGTTCGGTGCGCGGCATTGAAAACGTCAAAGGCAAGCTGTATGCCAACGGCTGGCTCTTGTTCCCATCGCGCGGCAATGCCGCCGACAGCGGTTTTTCAGACGGCCTGTCCGACGGCAAACAACCGGTTGCGCTGTTTTTCCGCCAAGCCCTGCCTGCCGGCGTGGCGCACGATGCCGAGCTGATTGAAGCGGCGCACAGCAAATACGCCGAACTGACATACGCCAAACAAGGCTTGCAGTCGTTTTTCCTGATTACATTAAGCGTCGCCACCATTTTGGCGGTTACACTGGCTTTGGTGATTGCCCTTTATTTCGCCCGCCGTTTTTTAGAGCCGATTTTGTCGCTGGCCGAAGGGGCGAAAGCCGTTGCACAAGGCGATTTCACGCAGAAACGCCCCGTGTACCGCGATGACGAACTCGGCCGCCTGACCCATTTGTTCAACCATATGACCGAACAGCTCGGTATGGCCAAAGCCGCCAGCGAACAAAACCGGCTGAAACAGGAAGCCGCACGGCATTATCTGGAAACCGTATTGGAAAGCATTTCCGCAGGTGTGATTACCATCGACCGCCAAGGCCGTCTGAATACCTTCAACCGCAGCGCGGAAAAAATCCTCGGCACTTCGCTGACTGCCTTTTACGGCAACCGCTACGACGACTGGGGTCGGCAAGGCGCACAAGCCACGCTGTTGGCCGAATTGGTGCAGGCCGTTTTGGAAACGCGCGAGCAGGAAAAGCCAGTGCAGCTTTCCTACGCCGGCGGCGACGAAGGCCGTATTCTGCTGGCCAAAGCCACGCCGCTGCCGGAAGACAACGGCAACGGTACGGTTTTGGTGTTTGACGACATTACCCTGCTCGTCCGCGCGCAAAAAGAAGCCGCCTGGGGTGAAGTCGCCCAACGTTTGGCGCACGAAATCCGTAATCCGCTCACACCGATCCAGCTTTCCGCCGAACGTCTGGCGTGGAAACTGCAAGACAAGCTGGACGAAGCAGACGGCCAAATCCTGCAACGCTCTACCGACACCATCATCAAACAGGTAGCCGCGATGAAAGAAATGGTGGAGGCCTTCCGCAACTATGCCCGTTCGCCTTCGCTGCGACTGGAAAAAACCGACTTTAATCAAATCATCGGCGAAGTCCTGCTGCTTTATGAAGGCGCACCGTGTACATTCAGCGCCGATTTAAGCGATAATAAGCCTTTATATATGGCAGCCGATGCCGGTGCGATGCGCCAAGTGCTGCACAATATTTTCAAAAACGCCGCCGAGGCCGCCGAAAGCGACGAAATGCCGCAGGTACACATCAGCGTGCAGCAGCAGGAAGACAAAATCCTGCTGACAGTATGCAACAACGGCAAAAGTTTCAGCAACGAAATGCTGATTAACGCTTTCGAGCCTTATATCACCGACAAACCCACCGGCACGGGCTTGGGGCTGCCGGTAGTGAAAAAACTGATTGAAGAACACGGCGGCCGCATCGGCCTGAGCAACCGCGATTCAGGCGGCGCGTGCGTGAAAATAACCCTCCCCGCTCTGACGGAACAAGAATGATGAGAACCAGCGATATTCTGATTGTGGACGACGAAATCGGTATCCGCGATTTGTTGTCCGATATTCTGCAAGACGAAGGCTACACCGTCGCTTTGGCGGAAAACGCCGAAGAGGCGCGCCAACTGCGTAACCAAACCCGTCCGGCAATGGTGCTGCTCGACATCTGGATGCCCGATTGCGATGGCATTACGCTGTTGAAAGAATGGGCCAAAAACGGCCAGCTCACAATGCCCGTTGTGATGATGAGCGGCCACGCCAGCATCGACACCGCCGTGGAAGCCACCAAAATCGGTGCAATTGATTTTCTGGAAAAACCGATTGCGCTGAAAAAGCTGCTGGCGACGGTTGAACGCGGTTTGAAAATCGGCGAATCGCAGCAGTTTGCCGGTGCTTCGCTCGACCGTTTGGGCAACAGCGCCGCTATTCAGGAAATGAACCGCCTGCTGGAAGCCGCGATGAAGAAAAACGGTGCGGTTTTGCTGAGCGGTGAAGCCGGTTCGCCGTTTGAAGTTGTGGCCGGTTATTTCCATAAAGCCAACACGCCGTGGATTGCGCCGAAAATCGAGCAGATTGTCGATACGCCGATGGAGCTGCTGCAAAAAGCCGCAGGCGGCGTGCTGTATCTCGATGATATTGCCCAATACAGCAAAAATATCCAGCAAGGCATCGCTTTTCTGTTGGGCAAGGCCGACAAACACAATGTCCGCGTGATTTGCTCGTCCACTCGCCCCGTAGCCGAATTGGCCGCGCAGCCGAACCAAGACGAAAAACTGTTTGCCCTGTTGGAGCCGTCCGATATTCCGCTGCCGCCGCTGCGCCAGCAAACCGACGATATTGCCTTTTTGGTCAACCGCATTGCGACCGAGCTGGCCGAAACGCAGAAAATCCCCGTTGTCCGTTTCCGCTCCGCCGCGATTGAAGCCTTGAAACGCTTCGACTGGCCGGGCAACTACGAGCAGCTGCACAATACCGTCCGCACGCTGGCTTTGAGCCACGAAGAGCAGCAGGAAGTGGACGAACGCGCGGTCAACACCCTGCTCGGCCGCCACACCGAAACAGCAGGCGATTCAGAGTTTTTCACCGGCGGCTTCAATTTCAACCAGCCTTTGCGCGAACTGCGCGAAGAAGTGGAGCGCCATTATTTTGAATACCACATCGCGCAGGAAGGCCAGAATATGAGCCGCGTGGCGCAGAAAGTAGGTTTGGAGCGCACGCATCTCTACCGCAAGCTGAAACAGCTCGGCATTCATTTCTCGCGCCGCAGCAAAGCCGGAGAAGAGGAAAGCGGCGAATAAATCCGCCGTTCCGCTTCAAGGCCGTCTGAAAACCAGCCCGACAGTAAAACCAAACGGGGCGTTTCTCAGACGGCCTTTTTGTTCTTCTTAATCATAAAATTACAGGAAACTACATTTTTGCCGTACAATACGCGCTTTTATTTTTCCTATCCGAACCAATGAGCACTATTACCGGCAGCCCCGAATGGCAGGCTCTGCAACAGCATTATCGCGACACCCGCAGCACTCATCTGCGCGAACGGTTTGCCCGGGATTCCGATCGGTTTGCCCGAATGCACGAAACGCTCGGCGGCCTGCTGTTCGATTACAGCAAAAACCTCGCCGACGAAACCACGCTCGATTTGCTCTGCCGCTTGGCCGAACGCGCACAAGTGGCGGAAAAAGCCGAAGCGATGCGCTCCGGCGAAATCATCAACACCAGCGAACAACGCGCCGTACTGCATACCGCCCTGCGCCTGCCTGCCGGAGCAGAGCCGGTTTATGTACGCGGCGAAAACATCGTGCCTTCGGTGCACCGCGAGCTGGAACGTGCGCTGGCGTTTGCCGATGCGCTGATTGACGGCAGCTACACCAATGCGCGCAGTGAGGCGTTTACCGATTTGGTACACATCGGCATCGGCGGTTCGGATTTGGGGCCGCAAACCGCCGTACAGGCGCTCGCACCTTATCATCAGCGGCTGCGCGTGCATTTTGTCGCCAACGCCGACGATGCCGCCATCGGCCAGCTGCTGCCGCGCCTCAATCCGCATACCACGCTGTTTTCGATTGCCAGCAAATCGTTCGGCACACCCGAAACCCTGCTCAACGCGCAAACCGCCCGCGCTTGGTTTCTCCGTCAGGGAATGGCGGAAAGCGATGTTTCGCGGCATTTCGTTGCCGTTTCCAGCAATTTGCCTGCCGTAGCAGCATTCGGCATTGCACCGGAGCGCACCTTTGCAATGTTCGATTGGGTGGGCGGCCGCTATTCGCTGTGGTCGGCCATCGGCCTGCCGGTAATGGCTGCCGTCGGCAGCAGCCGTTTCCGCGAACTGCTGGCCGGAGCGCACGAAGCCGACCGGCACTTTTTTCAGACGGCCTACCGCCGCAATATTCCTGTTTTGATGGCGCTGCTCGGCGTGTGGTATGCCAATTTCCACGGCGCACACAGCCACGCCGTCATTCCGTACAGCCACCTGCTGCGCCGCCTGCCCGCGCATTTGCAGCAAACCGATATGGAAAGCAACGGCAAGCATATCCGCCTGAACGGCCGTCCTGTCGATTACGATACCGGCCCGATTATCTGGGGCGAAGAAGGCGTAAACTGCCAGCACGCGTTTTTCCAGCTTATCCACCAAGGCACGCGGCTGATTCCCGTCGATTTCATCGTGCCGCTGAAAACCGCTTACGGCCTGGGCAAGCAGCACCGTTTTGTCGTTGCCAATGCGCTGGCGCAGGCCGAAGCCTTGATGAACGGCAAAACCCGCACCGAAGCCGCCTCCGGATATGCCGACAGGCCGTCTGAAATCCGCGAACTGCTCGCCGCCGCCAATGAATTCGAAGGCAACCGCCCGAGCAATATGCTGCTGATTGACGAGCTGACACCATACAATCTCGGCCTGTTAATGGCGCTTTACGAGCATAAAATTTTCGTACAAAGCATAATATGGGATTTAAACGCCTTCGACCAGTGGGGCGTGGAATACGGCAAAGTGCTGGCCAAAAACATTCTGCGCGAGTTGGACGGCAGCGGAACCGCCGCACACGACAGCTCCACCGCTGCGCTGATTGCACATTACCGGAAAGTATCGGGCAACTGATTTTCCCAAGCCGAAACGGCGTACCTTTGAATGAAGGTACGCCGCTTTTTATTGCAAGGCCGTCTGAAAACCCTAAGCCGTTTTTTCAGACGGCCATCGTTTCAAAATAGGAAACATTAAATATACAAAAATGGTATTTATCAAACTTAATTTAATCTATATCATTCGCTTCATCGGTTCAGCACTATCTGCTGACATTTATTTGAAACGCTTCACAAACATTATTTACAAAATTATTTAAAGGAAAAAACAATGAAAAAAATGATCTCAACCGCCGCTTTGCTGTTTGTTTCTGCTTTTGCCGCCGCTGAAAGCGGTTCGCCGATGCCGGAATGGAACCACGCAAACGATTCCGGCCCGATTGCCGGTTTGCAGGAAGTGCAATATCAAGGCATAAAACCGACTGCAAAAAATGACGACCGCGTGAAATTCGTTTACCCGAACGCGCACCGTCAGGCTGACAACGGCG